>JADLEX010000131.1 GCA_020845895.1 Deltaproteobacteria bacterium
ACAAATTCGCCACGAATTTGACAACCGCGAACCCGAAAAATAAGATCCGAACGCCGAACGCCCCTGATTCGCAGCGTGGTGTCGTCGGGTGCGCGGTGTCGGCGGAATCTCGGCCCAAACCAGGAGCTCGAAATGAAACGCATCGGAGTGCTGACGGGCGGCGGTGATTGCCCCGGACTCAACGCCGCGATCCGCGCGGTTTTTCAGAAAGCCAACTCGGTCGGTTACAAGGTGTACGGCATCCGTAAGGGCTGGAAGGGCCTGCTCGAGAAAGACATCTTCGAACTCGACCGGAACGCCGTGTCCGGGATCCTTCCAAAAGGCGGAACGATTCTGGGCACCAGCCGCACCAACCCGTTCAAGACGCCGGAGACCGCGGAGATCGCCAAGAAAAACTTTGACGATCTGGGCTTCGACGCGCTGGTCGCCATCGGCGGCGAAGACACACTCGGCGCTGCGGCGAAGTTATCCCAGGAAGGCAAACCGGTGATCGGCGTGCCCAAGACCATCGACGCGGATCTGTGGGGCACCGACGCGACGATTGGTTTCGACACCGCCGTCGGTATCGCGACCGAGGCTATCGACCGCCTGCATTCCACCGCCGAAAGCCACGACCGCATCATGGTCGTCGAGATCATGGGCCGTCACGCCGGTTGGTTGGCTCTGCGGTCGGGCATCGCGGGCGGCGCGGATATCATCCTGATTCCCGAATTCCCGGCGAAGCTCTCCGACGTCATTCGGACGATCGAGCGACGACATCAGCGCGGACGAAACTTTTCGATCATCGCCGTGTCGGAAGGCGCGAAGATCGACTTCGAGGAATCGCGTGAAGCGAAAGAGGTGCTCAAGAGCGGCGAGCTGGACGAATTCGGCCACGTCGCGCTCGGCGGCATCGGAAACGCGCTCACGGCGAAACTCAAGGCGGCGACGGGTTTCGACGCGCGCATGACGGCGCTCGGCCACGTGCAGCGGGGCGGCACGCCCACGGCGTTCGATCGCACCCTCGCGACCTATCTCGGCGTGCACGCGGTGGAACTGATCGAGAAGGGCCAGTCGGCGCGCATGTCGGCATTCGTCGACGGCAAGTACACGGACATTCCGCTCGTCGACGTGCTGGGCCGCCTTCGCCTCGTACCCGAGTGGGAGTATCAGGTGGCGCAGGTTTTCTTCGGCTGATCTCGCGGCCACATCAAAAAGGGCGGGGCTTTTCGGCCTCGCTCTTTTGTGTACTCGTGCGAAGACTCAGGGCGAAGGCAGGGAGCGCGCAACGCATTGCTCGTTCGCGAGCCGGAGCGCAAATCGGCCCCATGATTCCAACGCGGATTCGTCGAACTTCGCCGGGTAGCGACGATACCACGCATGAAGGGCGCTCATCCGCGCGACGGTCGGAATGACGCGACGCGCGAGACCGCGATTCTTCGCCAGCGCGCGCAGCGCGGGGACCAATTCGCGGGCGACGGGGCGCGGCATCTCCTGAATCATGCCCGCGAGCGCCGACGAGGGCTGCGTGAGCCCGGAAGACAGCAATGTGACGAGCTCATCGCTCGTCAGCGACTGCGCGAATCGACGAAACACGTCGAATGCCGCGTGCAGACCGCCCATGCGCCGGGCGAATTGCGCCTGATAGCGCCAGAGTGTTTCGGGCGCACCGATGTCCGAAGCTCCCCGCAAAGACTCGGCGAGCATTCGTCCCGCCGCCATGCCCGAACCAATGCCGCTTCCGTGCGCCGGAAACGACTGACATGCGGCGTCTCCCACGAGTGCGAAGCCCGGCGCGGTCAGCCGGTCGTAAGGTCGGCCGAGGGGAATCAGGCCGCCGCCGCCGAAAAGCGCGGGGCCGATCCACCGTTCGCCGGACACGAACTCGCGGATCAACTGAGCGCCGGTGCGGTGTTGCCCGTCCGCGATCGATCCGGCGAGGATCTCGATCTGCCCGCGTTCGATCTCCACCGTCATGGTGACCGTGGAAAAGCCGCCGTCGATGCCCAACAGATTCGCGGCCTCGCCGTCCTGAAGGCGGACACGCTCCAGAAATGCGCGCGCGCCGTCGGGATCCGAAATGTGGAACACGCGCTGCGTCGCCGTACAGGTGTGCGCGAGCGGAATGGGAGGCCAATACGCCTCGAATTGCGGGTGACACCGTGCGAGCGCCTGACGCCGACCGGTGGCATCGACGAATAGCGCCGCACGCACGCGAACGGCCTCCATTCCGCCGTCGGCGCGCCGGTGGCGCAGCCGCAATACAGCCGGGCGCCCGTGTTCGAACTGGAGTTCCTCGATCGCGTGTTCGGGAAGCGCCAACACGCCCGCATCGACGCACAGGGCATGAAGCCGTTCGACGAGACGGCGCATGTCCACACGGTGGACATCGACACGATCGAAAGCGAGGTGGATGTTCCAGTTTCGGTCTCGCAGCGTCACCGGACCATTCGCGCCGCGGCATTCGTCGCCGGAGGACGTCTCGATACCCGTCTCGGTATAAAGCCACGATGCGATGGCGTTGACCCACCGGGCGCCGCTTCGCTCGAACGGGACACGATCGATCGCCGCGACACGAAAACCCGCCTTGGCGAGATGGTATGCGGCGGCCAAGCCCGCCGTGCCCGCACCGACGACCGCCGCATCGACCGTCCAATCCTTCACACGCACTCCCAATGGAATTCGACCGGTGTCAGGGTCCGCCGCGTACTCACGTCATCTTTGTTGCCGGACGGACCCTTGTCAAACGCGGAACCGGCGTTGATTTACGTCGAGAGTCGGCGGATCGCTTCAACGCGGGACCATCGCAACACCGGAAAACCTCGGGCGACAATGACCCGAAAGTCTGCGAAGGGCCTGCGTTATAAAACCGGGATTTCATGATGTCCGCGATTCCCGGTAACCCTCGAAGCGTCCGGAGAGGTTGTTGCAGCGCAGGGCGATGACGGCGTTTGCTCCTCGTAGGGACCACTCCATGCCGGATTGTTTGAGTCTCATTCCGATGACGGTTTTGCAACCGGCCTCGACGACGCCGGAGCCGACGAAGAGACCCTGGGCGCGGAAATCGGCGACGCGGTTCTCGTTAAGGGCGGTCCACCAGCCCATTCGCATTCGGCGTTGTTGGTCCTCGTCATGCGGCCACAAGATTTTGATCAGATCGCTCACGTGCTCGCGGGCGTGGTGGAGATCGACGATCTGCGTCGCGCCGGGAAAGTGCGTCTCGGCCAGATTCCGGATCCATTCCACGCCATCTCCCAGGACGGCCACGCGCGCCGCCTTTTCCAACCCGCGACGTCTCGCCTCGGCATAAGTTCGCCAACCGAATTCCTCGGCCGTCCCGATGGCGCCGGCGAAGGTCGTGGAATCCGGGTCGCGCACCGGGCGCCGCTTCTCGTCAACGGTCGTCTGTGTGAAGACGCACCCCAGCTTGGCTTCCCGCGTTTTGGACGACCCATCCGGCTGCTTGCCCTTGCGCCCGGCGACCTCCTCCAGGTCGAAGCCACCGGCCCACGCGACCTTCTTCAGCAGACGCCTTACTTCCGCGTCCTGCTCGACGGCGATCTCCGCCGTTTTTTTTCCACCGACGCGTCCGTTACCTCGCACAGCGCCTCTCCCAGCTCACGCAGCTCCCGCATCAGTTCCTCAAACCGTCGGAAATTCTCAATCTGTCGCCGACACCGCGCGACCTCGTCAGGGCCGTGCAGCCGTCGCGACACCGTGCGCCCTTTCTCCTTGAAGGTCAGCAACGGATACGGCCCGCGCCGGGATTTCCGGCCCTCGGCGTCCACGGTCTCCACGACCTGATCCGTGATACTGCCTCGGCGCATCTGCGTCAGTTGGGCCAATTCCTCAAGAATCCGCGTCCTTCGCGCCATCAATTCCCTAGCACCCATGCCGTCCTCCAGTGTAGTACTATATACTGCACTACCACGGCGCAAAAAAAAGAGAAAGACCCTTGACCCGGTTTCATGACGTAGGCCCATGGCAAGCGGTTGGTTTCCCACCGCACACGGTTTAATATGACCTCTCCCGATTCGGATCGGGCGAGGGGGGCCATTGTCAAAGACCAGATTGGTCGTGATCGGCGGATCCGCCGCCGGAATGAGCGCGGCCAGCCAGGCCAAGCGCCGCAACCCGAACGTCGAGGTCGTCGTCTTCGAGGCGGGCCGTGACGTGAGCTACCTGTCCTGCGGGCTGCCGTACTTTCTCGGGGGAGTCGTCACCGACCTCGGTGAACTCTACGCCATCGGCAAGGACGCCCTGACGCGCCAGCGCGGATTGCAGGTGCGCACGGGAATGCCCGCCGTGCAAATCGACACCCGCGCGGGCCGTGTCCGCGTCGTCAACCGCGAATCCGGGGAGGAATCGAGCGAGCCGTTCGACGCCCTGTGCGTCGCCACGGGCGCTTCGGTCACGATTCCCGAAGTCGGGGGACGACCGATTTCGGGCGTGTTCACCCTGCGCAATCCCGACGACGCGCTGCGTATTCGCGACTACATCCAGAAGCATAAACCGCGCACGGCGGCGATCCTCGGCGCGGGATACCTGGGCCTCGAAATGGCCGAAAACCTTGCGAATTGCGGTATGTCGGTGACGGTGATCGAGCGTCAGAGTTCGGTCATGAGCCACATTGGTCCCGAGATCGGCCAGTCGGTCATCAAGGTGCTGCACGACAACGGCGTCGAGATTCTGCTCGATGCCGAGATCGATCAGATCGACGGCGACGAAAAGGTGCGTTGCGTACGGACGGCGACGCAGGATGTGGATGCGGATCTCGTCGTACTCGCGACGGGCATCACGCCGAACAGTCAGATCGCGGTGGATGCGGGAATCCGCGTCGGGGCGGCAGGGGCGATCGCGGTGGACGAATATCAGGAAACCTCCGCGCCGGGGGTCTTTGCATCCGGCGATTGCGCCGAGAGCCTGCATCTCGTCACGGGGCGAAAGACCTATGTTCCGCTTGGCCCGACCGCCAACAAGCAGGGCCGGGTGGCCGGCGCGAACGCCGTCGGCGGGCGCGAGGTCTTTCACGGCATCGTGGGCACGCGGATCGTGAGGATCTTCGGCCTCGAGGTCGCCCGCACGGGCCTCACGCAGACCGAGGCGCTGGAGGCGGGATACGCCGCCGAAGCGAAGACCGTGAAGTCGAGCAGCCGCGCCAACTATTACCCCGGCGGCGGTGAAGTGTTCGTGAAAATTGTCTTCGACCGGGAAGACGGGCGCATGCTCGGCGCGCAGATTTGCGGTCCCGAGGGCGTGAAGGGTCGCATCGACGTGTGCGCCGCGGGTCTGACGCGGCAGATGACGGTCTCCGAATTCGCCGACCTCGATCTCGCCTATGCGCCCCCGTATTCGCCCGTATGGGACCCGATCCTGGTCGCCGCCAATGTGGCGAAGCGCAGCCTGCGCGTCACGCGACCGAAATCCGAGTGAGATGGCCATGGCGTGGCGCTGGATCGACGCGGCGGACGAACGCGCGTGGGGCGAAGCGCTGGACCGCGTCGGCGGCGCGGACGTTTACTACGAGCGCGCCTACGTGAAGACCCTCGAGGACCGCGGCGAGGGGTCGCCCTTTCTCCTGCACGTCGCTCAGGACGGGGTCGACATCGTGACCGCGTATCTGTGCCGCGAACTGCCGCTCGGCGCGGACGATGGCTGCGATCTCATGACGCCTTACGGATACGGAGGGCCCGTCGTGAGCGAAGGAACGCACCGGCGTCGAATCTCGTTCGAGCCGGGCGACGCGATGCGGGAATTCGGCGCGGTGAGCGAATTCGTCCGCTTTCATCCGGTTCTGGAAACGTGGAAGAACGCCCCCGGGCGCATGGACGTGGCCGCGATCAGCGAGACGGTCCTGTGGGATCTCTCGCCGTCCGATCTGCGCGTCGGCATGTCCGAGACTTGCCGAAAAAATCTGGGCTGGGCCGAAAAAAAGGGTGTCACGACGGATTTCGCGGCGACGGACGGGGCGGGGGAGTTCGCCGGACTCTATCGGGAAACGATGCAGCGTCGCGCCGCCGCAGACTACTACCTCTTCGCCGACGCGTACTTTGACCAACTCGCGAACGGATTCCGCGGGAGGTCGTGGTTCGCCTTCGCGCGCGTCGACGGCCGTATCGCGGCCGCGGCGCTCATCCTGAAGGATCTTGCGGGCGAAACGATTCACTACCATCTCGGTGCGTCCGATCACGCGTTGCGCTCGTTTTGCGCCACGCACAAGCTGCTCTTCGACATCGCGACGCGAGCGCGCGACATCGGCGTGCGTCGGTTTCACCTGGGCGGCGGGACTGCTCCGGGCGACTCGTTGTTCGCATTCAAGGCCGGTTTCACCCCGGGTCGACGCCCGTTTCACGTCGGCAAGCGCGTTCACCGTGCCGACGCATACGACGCGCTTGTGAAGATGCGTCGCGAGCGCGGACCGATTCGACCGAACTACTTTCCGGAATATCGCGCACCGGACGAAGGCGGGTCGACGTCGTGACGCACCGGTCCATGGATGCCTTTTACGCCGACCCCGGCGAGGAGAAGCGCTGGGGCGACGACATGGCGGAGTGCGGGCTCTATCCCACCGAGGAAGCGCTGTTGTCGCGCCACGTTCCCGTCGGCGCGCGAGTGCTGAACATCGGTTGCGGGGGCGGGCGAGAGGCGCTGGCGATGGCGCGAACGGGCCGAACCGTGACGGCGGTGGACCTGAACCGCGTCTTCGTCGAAGCCCTCGCGCGTCGCGCCGCCGAGGCCGGACTCGACATCCAGTGTCGCGTTTTGGATGCGCTCGAACTCGATTTTCCACCCGCGAGTTTCGACGCGGTGGTGATGGTCGGCCAGCTCATCGGGCACATCCGCGGCCGGCAAAACCGGATTACCGCGCTGCGCCGCGCGTTCGAGGTGGTGCGTCCCTATGGCGTGGGCGTGTTCTCGACCAACGCTATCGAGGTTCATTGGCTCTACCGTGCGTACTTTCTATGGGCGAATACCTCGCGAAAAATCTACAATCCGATGGACCTGGAGCCCGACGACGCATTCGTCTTTCGGGTCGGAGGGCGTCGGCGCGGGCTGTTCGGCTCGGGCGACTCCCCGGTTTTCCACTGGTATCGCGCCGCCGACTTTCGAGACGATCTGCGCGCCGCGGGCTGGACGCCGAAACACTGGCTGCGTCGAGGGGAGTTCGAACGCATGAACGATGTCGATGCCCGGCGCGGCGGGCAGGAGACCTTTCATCTCGCGATCAGGGAGACGACGTGAAGGGAACGAAAATTCCGCTGATGAAGCCGACCCTCGCCCCGTGGGATTCCGTGGCCGATCGGTTTCGCGCCGTGTACGAGAGCGGCACGTTGACGCTGGGCGATCACACCCGCGCCTTTGAGCACGCCGTCGCCGCGGCCCTGAACGTGCGTCATGTCGTCGCCGTGTCGTCGTGCACGTCGGGAATGATGCTGCTGTTTCGCGCCCTCGAGCTGCGCGGCCAGGTGGTGATGCCGAGTTTTACGTGGGCGAGCACGGGCCATGCCGCGCTCTGGAACAATCTCGAACCGATCTTCGCCGATTGCACGCCCGGCACCTACACCCTCGACCCCTCCCGCGTCGCGGAACTCGCCGGAAAAAAAACCGCGGCGGTCATGGCCGTCAACGTCTTCGGCCTCTACCCGGAGATGGACGAACTGCGCGCGGTGTGCGCGGCCCGGGACCTGCCGTTTCTGTGCGATTCGGCTCAGGGCATCGGCGCGACATATCGAGGCCGGGTGGGCGGCGCCCTTGCGGATGCCGAGGTGTTTTCGCTTTCGCCCACCAAGGTGGTCACCGCCGCCGAGGGCGGGCTCGTCACGACGAATGACCCGGTGCTCGCCGAGCGCATTCGGCGCATGCGCGACTACGGCAAGAGCCCCGATGCGCGCGACATCGAGATCCTCGGTCTGTCGGCGCGCATGAGCGAGTTTCATGCGGTCGTCGGCCTGGCGTGCATCGAGATGCTGGATGAACTGTTGAGGGGCCGCGATGCGATTTTCGCGCGATATCGCGAGGAACTCGGCGGGATCGACGGCCTGACGTTTCAGACGATCCCAGAGCACTGCACCACCTCGGGCAACTACTTCATCGTCTTCGTCGATCCCGACGTGCGCGACATCGCGCGTCTGCAGGATCGTCTGACCGCGCGAGGCGTGGCCAGCAAGAGATACTTCCATCCGCCGCTGCACCAGCAGGTCGCGTACCGACACCTGCCGCCGCCGCCGCGTCCGCTCCCCGTGACCGAGTGGGCGTCGCGCGCAGGCTTGGCCCTGCCCATCTACACGCACATGGAAATCGATCTGGTCTCGCGGATCGCCGGAATATTTCGGGAGGAGTGGGCGGGCCTGGGTCGGTGAGGGTGTGTCGCCGGGCGTTGCTTTCTCGTTCGCGTTGGACGTGATAAACACGATCACATGCGAATAGCGGGAGTTCGGTTGCTGCCGTTTCTGACGACTACGCACGGGGCGTTGTACGACGAAGACTGTCTGGATCTCCTCGCCGCCATGAAAGAGGAATCCGTCGACTGCGTGTTCGCCGATCCGCCGTTCAATCTCGGCAAGGACTACAAGAATGGCTTCGACGACCGGGAGCTGTCCGAAGCCTATTTCGAGTGGTGCTCCAGGTGGCTCGTGCATTGTTGCCGCGTGACGAAGCTTGGAGGGGCCGTGTTCGTTTACGCGCTTCCGGAGTTGGCGATCCGATTTGCCGAGGCCCTGCGTCAGAGTCTGACATTTCGCCACTGGATCGCGTTGTCAATGAAAGGTTCTTTCCCGCGGGGACGGAAACTCTATCCGGCGCACTATGCACTCCTTTATTTCACGAAGGGGACGCCAAAGACGTTCAACAAGCTTCGCCTTCCCGTTCCGACGTGTCGTCATTGCGGTAAGGAGATCAAGGACTATGGCGGGCACCGAGACAAGTTGAACCCACTTGGGCTGAATTTGACGGACTTCTGGGATGACACCTCGCCGAACAGACACAGGAAGTACAAAGTTCGTCCGGGAGTGAACGAACTGAAACCCGTCATACCCGAGCGTGCGATACTGCTGTCGACGGAACCGGGCGACTTGGTCTTCGATCCATTCGGAGGTGGGGGTTCCACCTATCAGGTCGCGGAGGCAAACGACCGTTGCTGGATTGGCTCGGAAGCCTACGGTGCCGAACTGATTGGCGGTCGACTTCGAGAGGCGTTCCCGGAATCGGTCGGGAAACCACCGCAATTCGATCTAGGAGAAATCGTCGCACATGAAGATCACGAGCATTCGATTCTACGACGGCGCTCGGCAGAAGATTTCGAAACTCGGGTTGGCCGAGCTGTTCCTCGAAGTGCAGGAAATCCTGTTGGGCGTTGATATTCGGATCGAGGAGAAGAGGGAAGCCAACGGCGCCGCTGTCATTCGCGAAAAAATCGATGCGGGATTTGGATCCCGGTCCGACTGGGACAAAATTTCCGCCGGCGGGATCGATTGGCAAAAGCGGATTCGATACAACCGCAGTATGATGGCGTCGCTCGGGGTCGAAGTTCAGGTTTCCGCTCGCAGCGACCTTCTCGTCCGAGACATCGTCCATTTGCGCAACAGTATCGATGCCGGAGACATTGAAGCCGGCATCATCGTCGTCCCCAGCGACGCGATGCAGTCCTTCCTCCCGGATCGAACCCCGAGCCTGAGCGATGCCGTAAAGTACATCGAGTCCGAGTTCAAGGAGGCCATGACCATGCCTCTGATCGTGATCGCGGTGGAACACGACGGCACCGGACCTGCCACCGCGAAAAGGAAGCGAAGAGCCTGAGTTCAGTCAAGCGGATGTACGGGCCGGCCTCAATTCACCTGACGCATTCCCGTCGCCGAATCGAGTCGCACTGCGTTGAGCGGCTGGTCGACGAGCGAGAGATCGACGCGCACGACGCCGACGTCCGTGGCCGCGTAGAGGAATTGCCGCTTTTCGTCGAGCGCCAGATCGTTCAGGCCCGGACCCACCGGAATCGGACGCGCGACCGCACCGTTCGCGATGTTGAGCATCTGGACCTGGCCGTCGATATAGCTGCCCACGTAAATGAATCGCGCCGCGCCGTCCACGAGAATCCGCGTGGGAAACACGTCGACGTCCACCTCGAGAGTCGGTTCGAGACGGCGTGCGTTGAGGTAGAGGATTTTCCGTTGCGTTGTCGCGGCAACGTAGAGGGTGCGACCGCTCGGTGTCAAAGCGATGTCGGTCGCGACGTACCCCAACGGGAGGGCTTTAAGCAGCGCCGCGGGCGAAGAATTGAACAGTTGAATCCGACTCGTTCGACGGAACAGGGAGCCCGGCTCGAGCGCATACACGTACCCGATGCGGCCGTCGATGACGACGGGCCCCGGTATGCCAAGGGTGTCGGTCAGGCGCGCGCAGTTGGCGCCCATATTCGAAAGCGGTTCCGACCCGTCGATCGGCATCTGGCAACGCACCAACGCGAATCCCTCGCTGGACCGCGCCGACGAGATGTAGTGACGAGCGTCGATCACCGCGTAGAAGGCTTCGGGTCCTTGGCGCGCGCCGCCCTCCGTCGATTCTTCGGCGAAATTCGCCCGCACGTTCATGTCGGGCAGCGCCATCAAGAACGCCGATCGACCCTGTGGGGAGGACGACGTCGCGAGCATGGTCCCCGGTTTGTGGCCCGGCACGAGCCGTTCGAATCGTTCGCGGCGGTCCTGAAAAAATACTCGCTTGCCCCAGTCGGGGCTCACCGAATGAATCTTCGTCAGATCCTCGCGGTCGAGGTAGAAAATGTAACCCGTTACCGGATCGACGAATACGCTGGAGATGTGACCCTGCGTGCCCGGAACGCGCATGGCGATGCCGGGTCGATCGAGGACGTCCAACCGGCGAAGCGACGCATGCGAGAGAATGGGGTCGGGTGTGAGGATGGCGATCGCTCCGATCAGGGCGACCGCGGCGGGAGATCCGAATTTTTCGAGCATTTCCTCGCGAGCCAGGATCGTGATGTGCACGTACGCGGCGAAAAAAATGACGGTGGGGACGAACGGAGTGTAGTTGTACCCCCGCGCGACCCAGAAAACCGCACCCACGGCCACGTCGGCGACGACGAGAGATACGATTCCCGCCGCCATCCGGGGGAGATGCTTTCGGGCGACCGAAGACGAGACGTGTGCGAGGGCCAGCCATGCTGCGCCGAGCACGAAACCCGGCCACGCCATCGGCAGGCCGAGCCGCCAAACCAGAATGATGACGAATACGAAGACGCCCGCCACGAGCAGGAGCGCTCGAACGGCCATCCGCAGAGCGCCGCGGTCTTTCGAATCGTCGTCGCCCAGGCGTCGTATGGCCACGACCGTTCGAACGATCGTCCAGATCGCGAAAACGATCACCGCGCCGAGCGCGATGACGGGAATTTGACCGAGATGGATCGGGCTCCACGGTGACGCGGCGAAAGCCGGGACCGGCCACGCGAGAACAAGCAGGCCGAAAAGGAAGGCCGGCGAACGGGCGAGAATACCCGCGTTCAAATTGAAAAGAGGCCCTCGTGCGTGCACGTTCAGATAACCCGATGCAAGGAGGCCCATATTGCCCGCACGCGTCCGCGACCGTCAAGGCAAAGCGGACGTCATCGGTCGCGAAAAAACGGCGGGCGTCACGTTTCGACATAGTCCGCAATGCCCGTTTGCCGCGCGGGCGGTTCATTCTAGGATGCGTGGCATGTGGCCCCGGTTTCGCGAAATCGTCCTCCTCGTGGCCGCCGCGCCGCTCCTGCTGCTGCTGTGGGGGCTCGGTCACAATGAGTATCTGCTCGGTCCCGGTTACGTGGACCTCGTCGCCGTCGCGGTGATCGCCGCGGGAATCGCTTGGCGAATTCGGTTCAAGACGTCGGCGCACACCGTGTTGTGGCTGTTCGTGGCCCTGTGCCTCTACGACGCTGCGATCTCGATCGGCGGTTTCGTCTTTCGCCCGTGGGTCTCCGTCATCGTCGTGGTTTTTTGCGCGGCGTTCTCGTTCGCGCTTTGGAGAAGAAAACACATCGCGATCCGGATCGGATGGTTTATCGTCCTGTCGTCGTTCGCGGGTTTTTTCCTGCTACACCACTTTCGCGAAATCGACTTCGACGAGCGGTTCGGGCGATGTCGAGATGAGGAAACGACGCTCGACCCGGCCGTGCGCGTGATCGATCGCGTCAAGCATCCGTACGACTACGTTCTCTATGAACCGCCGCCGTTGGACGATCTGGCCGGCGACGCGCTGCGTCCGTGGGTCGTGGGCGCAGTGGGTGTCGATACCTTCACGCTGCGCTGGTTCGATCCCGCCGCCGCCGCATTCGTTCGCCTGACGCCCCTGTCGGGGTGGCAGAAGGTGCAGCGCCTGGCGCTCTCCGCGGACGGGCGGCTGATCTACGGCGCGCCGTGGGGCAATCGCGGCAAACGCGAGTTCGTCCTCGCCGTGGACCCACGCGATCCGAAAGACGTCTCGAAGATCCCGGTCGACAACTGCCGCAACCTCTACGAATTGATGACGGACCCCGAGACGGGCCGTCTGTGGGTGCTGTGCGAGACCTCGCACAACCTGGTCGTCCTCGACGGACGCAGTTACGAGCAGGTCGCCCGGGCCGATCTGCCCGGGCTCGACGCTTATGACATCGCACTCGATCCGAATCGCCGCCGCCTTTTCGTCACCGATTACTGGAGCCCAACGGTCACCGTGCTCGATGCCGACAGCCTCGCGGTGATCGACTCCATCCGCGTCGGGTGGTCGAGTTTCGGCGCGGCGGTGTGGCGCGACCGGCTTTACGTCGCCCGTCCGCTCGCGTCGAAGGTCGTAGAAATCGACCTCGCCTCCCTGAAGATCCTGCGCGAGATTCCCGTCGGCTACGGTGTGCGCGACCTGGAAATCGACGAACGACGCGGCATCCTCTACGCGGGCAACTATTTCGACGGCACACTCGACGCGATGGAGATTTCGACGGGCAAGCGACTCAAGCGGGCCGTGGTGGGCCAACTCGTGCGCGGATTGATGGTCGATTCGGTGCGCGACCGCCTGTGGATCGCCACGGGGTGCGGAACGAAGGTCATCGAACCGGCCTGCTGGCTCAACCCGGTGAGCGCGCCCGGCCTCGATCAGGCACCGTCGTGCGTGCAGGGGGGCGTCTCGCCGTGACTTTTCGCGCCGCGCACCGCGTCGCGGCATGGATCTTTACGCGCGAGCCCGGATATAATAACGATCTCGAAATTTCCCGCACCGGGTCGTGATCCAAAATCTCTACCGAGTGCCGCGAGGAGTGCGCCCCCGATGGAGCCAGCCGCTTGACGCAGCCGATGATCGAGCCCGACGAGCGCCGGGGCAAAAGGACGCCCGTGTCGTTGCGTCCGGATGCGCCGGCGTCGGAATCCCCCCGGCGGAAGAACCGCGACATCCCGGCCATCGTGTGCTTCGCGCTCGGCGTACTGCTGGTGCTGGCGTTCCTCTCGTATACACCTGAAGATCCCGGCGCAAACACGGCCACGGGCGCGGCGCCGAAAAACCTCATCAGCTTCGTCGGATCCTACTCGTCGGACCTCCTGCTCATCGGTTTCGGTTACGGTGCGTATCTCGTGCCGTTTCTCCTGTTCGTCTACGCCTATGTCTTCTTCTACGGGAGATCGGCGAGATTCTCCTGGCGAACGTTGGCCGGATACCTGGGCTTGCTGTTCGTTCTCGCGTCGATGTTCGCGCTGCTGTTCATGCCGAACACCTCCAAGACGTTTATCGTCGAGCGCGGCGGCATCTTCGGCTACTTCATCTCCGACCAACTCGACGACGTGATCGGTCGCATCGGCGCCGCCGTCGTGCTGGTCGCCGCGTTTTTCGTCGGACTCGTCGTGAGCGTGGATTTCTCGTTCGCGAGTGCTTTCGCGGCGGTAATCGGCGCGACGCGGCAGGCCGTTTCCGGCGCGCGCGAGAAATATTCCGGGTGGAGCGCCCGGCGGGCCGAACATCGCGCGAACCGGGCCGAGCGGGCGATCGAGGCCCTCGAGGATATGGCCGAGTCGCCGATGATCCACGCCCCCAAGGCTGCGGCGTCCATCGGTGACGATGTTGTGATTCCCCCGATCGAAACCATGGATGATCCCCAAGACTTCCCCGCGCGACCTGTTGAAATCGCGGATGGTGTATCTCCGTCGCGCGATTTCCCCGTGCAACGAACCCGGATCGAAGAACCCGCGCCCCGCCGCGCGCCGGAGCCCGGGGACGAAGACATGGATCCCTACGTCGACGACCTCGACGAGTCGCTCGACGACCTGTCCGACCTCTGGGAGGAACCGGACGGCGTGGCGGCTCCGCGAAAATCCCGAGCGACGGTGGAGGCCGGCCCGAAGATCAAGGAGCGCGCCGACGCCCACCGTCCGCCGGAACAGATCGAGATGCCGGTGTTTACGGGAGCGTATCAGCCGCCGCCGATCGACCTGATGGAACACTACCTGGGACGCAACATCCCGGTCGATCGGGACGGGCTCATCACGCAGAGCCAGATTCTCGTGAAAAAGCTCGAGGACTTCGGCGTGAAGGGGCGCGTGAGCGACGTTCACCCCGGGCCGATCGTCACCATGTTCGAGTTCGAGCCCTCGCCCGGCATCAAGATCAACAAGATCGCCGCGCTCGAGGACGATCTCGCCATGGTGCTGCGCGCGCAGAGCGTGCGCATCATCGCCCCGATCCCGGGCAAGGGCGCGGTCGGCATCGAGGTTCCCAACCGCCGGCGCGAGACCATCTACATCCGCGAGCTGATTGAATCGCCGACGTTCCAGTCGCACCCGTCGCCGCTGGCGGTGGCGTTCGGCAAGGACATCACGGGCCACCCGGTCGTCGAGGATCTGTCGAAAATGCCGCATTTGCTCGTGGCGGGCACGACCGGCTCGGGCAAGTCCGTCTTCATCAACACGATCATCACGTCCATCCTCTACAAATCGCCGCCCGAGGACGTGAAGCTGATTCTCATCGACCCGAAGATGCTGGAGCTGTCGGACTACGCCGACATCCCGCACCTGCTCTGTCCCGTTTGCACGCAGCCCAAGAAGGCCGCCTCGATCCTGCGCTGGGCCGTCGCCGAGATGGAGCACCGCTATCAGATCATGTCCCAGGCCAGTGTGCGCAACATCGCGAGCCACAACAAGAAGATCGACAAGCTGATTTCCGCCGGCGGCAAGCGTAAAGCGGGCGAGGAACCGCTGCGCAAGCTCCCGTACATCGTCGTCATCATCGACGAACTCGCCGACCTGATGATGGTGGCCGCGAAGGAACTGGAGGAGTCGATCGCGCGGCTCGCGCAAATGGCGCGCGCGGCGGGCATCCATCTGCTCCTCGCCACGCAGCGCCCCAGCGTGGACGTCGTCACCGGCGTCATCAAGGCCAATTTTCCGGCGCGCGTGAGCTTCAAGGTGTCGTCGAAGGTCGATTCGCGCACGATCCTCGACGCGCACGGTGCGCACGTGCTGCTGGGCAACGGCGACATGCTCTACCTGCCGCCGACCGAGAGCCAGCTTCGTCGCATCCACGGGTGCTGGATCGCCGAGACCGAGGTCCAGGCGATCGTGAAATTCATCAAGGAAAAGAACGGGAGTGCCCGTTTCGATCCGCGTGTTACGGAATTTTCGGAGTCCGACGCGGAAAGCGGCGGCGACGACTTCACCGAAGCCGAAGTCGATCCGGAATACGACCGTGCCCTCGAGATCGTCGCCCGCGAACGCAAGGCGAGCGTCAGCTATATTCAACGTCGCCTGAAAATCGGCTACAACCGCGCCGCACGCATCATGGAGATGATGGAACGCGAGGGCGTCGTCGCCCCGTCGGACGGAACGAGCCGGCCGCGCGACGTGCTGATTCCGCCGCCGCGCGGCGAGCGGGACGACTTCTGATGATCCGCGGAGAATTCATGCGCACCGTTCCCCGGTTGTTGATGGTCCTGGTGCTTTTCGTCGCGGGCATCGCGCACGCGCAATCCACCGACGAGATCGTGGAAAAAATCCGCAAGGCTCACTCGTCCATGAAGGACTACGAGGCCACCTTCGCGCAGGAAGTGACCGGCGCGGGACGTACGCAGCAGGCTTCCGGCACGCTCTACATCCGAATTCCCGATCAGATGCGCTGGGACTACCTGGAACCGAAGGTCAAGTCGCTCATCACCGACGGAAAGACGAGCTGGATGGTGCTCCCCGAGGAGAAGCAGGTTTACGAGCAGCCGATGTCCGAGAGCGACAGCGCGAGGACGCCGCTCGCCATGCTGACGGGCAAGCTCGACTTCCGGGCCGAATACAATGTCGAACGGCTGCCGGACGCGGACGGACGCATCGCGCTGCGACTGACGCCGAAGTCCCCGGGGCGCGGCTTCAAGGAGGCGCGCGTCGAGGTCGACGCGAAGTCGTTCGAGATCCAGCGGTTTCGGCTCGAAGATCTGTACGGCGGCACAACTGACGTGCGTCTGTCGAATGCGCGCAAGAACGCGGGGCTCAAGCCGGGCCTTTTCGACTTCAAGCCCGAGAAGGGATACGAGGTCGTCAAAGCGCCCTGAGCGAGAGGTCGCGCGGGCGCGGACACGATGCGCGTGCGCGAGCATGCGCCGAGAGGATGCGATGGACACCTCCACGTGGATCGGATTTTTTTCGGGTCTGGTCGTCGGTCTCGCGCTCGCCATCGTGCTCTCGCGCGTGGCGGGCGGAGTGCGCGGCCTGTCCGGCGTCTTCGGGCGCGATCCCATGATGCGCAAGATCCGCGACCTGGAAAAGGAACTCGCCCGGTCGCGCGACGAGGGCGCGTCGCTCGCGAAGCGGCTTCAGGAAAAAGATGAACTCATCCGCAAGGCGATGGCGTCGCTGGCCAAGGATCAAGTCCCGCCGTCGTGACGCGCCCCGTCAGGCACCCTGGTCAGCTCCCGATTCTTTCGGCGGTCGGATGAACTTGAAAAAGTAATCCGCGCCGGACCAGAGCGTCACCGCGAGCGCGGCGTAGAGAACAATCGTGCCGAACAGGTGCGCGTCGAAGGCGAATCCGAACAGGTCGCGCTCGTAATGCCACAGCAGCAGGCCCACAGCTACGGCCTGCAGAACCGTCTTGAGCTTTCCCCAGCCGCTCGCCGCGATGATGATCCCTTCCGCGGACGCCATCTGACGCAGGCCCGTGATCGCGATCTCGCGCACGACGATGACAATGGCGATCCACGCGGGACAGCGGCCCAGATGCACGAGCATGATGAGCGCCGCGACCATCATGCATTTGTCGGCCAGGGGATCGAGGAGCTTGCCCAGGCGCGTGACCTCGTTGCGCGAACGCGCGAGCCATCCGTCCACGAAATCCGTGGCGAACGCGAGCGCGAACGCCAGCGCCGTGACGAAGGTCATCGTCCGCTTGGCCGAATCCGACGCAACCCAGTTTTCGGCGTAACCCAGGACGACGATGAGCGGGAACACCGACATACGGGCGAGGCTGACGATGTTCGCCGGGGTCCAAACCTTGAACTCGTTGCTCATGGCAACTCCAGTCGGATTTCGTCCATGTAGCGCGTCACCTTCGTCACGAAGGCGAGGGTCTCGCCGATCGGCGGAACGTCGGAAAGGCGGTCGACGGGCGCGGGCCCCGCGTTGTAGGCGGCGAGCGCGAGGCGCACGTTGCCGTCGTAGCGATTGAGCAAGAACCCGAGATACCGTGCGCCCGCGCGGGCGTTTTGGTACGCGTCGAAGGAGTTCTGGCAACCGAAGCGCCGCGCCGTGGCCGGCATGAGCTGCATGAGCCCCTGTGCGCCCATCGGCGAGGTCACGTAGGGATCGAGCCGGCTCTCGGCCATGGCGACAGCGAGAACCAGTGCTGCGTCTTGCCCCTCGGCCGCGGCGGCCTTGAGCACAAGCTGAATCACCACGTTGCGGTCCAGCCGGTTGTGCAGCGCGGCGGCCTTGGCCGATTCGAGTTCAGCCTCGCGTTCGAGCAGGGCGAGCCGACCATCCGGATCGAAGTTGTAATATTGCGGCACGGTCTTCGCGTGGGAATCGGCGGCCAAGAGCGTCGCGACAACGAGCGCGATGCCGGCAAACGCGCATCCGACCGATCGGCCGAATCGGCGAAACATCGAACCGGATCTCTTCAATTTCTCGTGCGTCTTCCGCATACGCAAGCGCCCCGTGACTCGGACGCAGCCTATTCTCAGGCCCCGAAAAGTCAACGAAAACTGCGCTGGGTGAGGCCCCCGGTTGAAGTCCAGTCAAGGTGAACGGCGCGCGATTCTTGACACGCCCGGAAAGCGCGTGCTAGCAAGAGCGCCGATTTCGGTCTTTGTTCCCGACATCTGGGGCAGTGGCTCAGCTGGATAGAGCAACGGACTACGAATCCGTAGGTCGGGGGTTCGAATCCCTCCTGCCCCGTCAATGAAGTCAATGGGTTAGGCGTCTATCGCCCGGCCCATTTTCCTTTTTAACAGCAGTTTTGACGGCAACCCGCGTCAAATCCCGATTCCCAATAGATCCTGCGTCGTGTCGGACGCTTGCTTCTGGAGGTCGGGAAGGACATGTCGGGACGACAACCCGCGCGGAAGGTGATGAACTGCCGCGGTAATTGTCAGTCCGCGATATCCGCGCGCCGACCGGCGGCTCGCGCCGCGCCATCTCCGCCGACCGACGCCAAGAGCACCGCAAATCCCGACCGGTCTCATGGAGACGGTCCCCACGACGCCGGCCGGCTTCGCGGGGCGGGCGAGGGTTTCGCCCGGATGCTCCCGGGCGGACGTTTTCTCGCTTCAACTCCTTGACACCCTCGGAGGTGACAGTGATGATCCGGCGACATCGTTTTTCGACCACGCGAAAGGGAGACGGGCGACCCATACAACGGGAACGTGCCGTTTAGGGAGTGGCGGCGTTTTTGTTGTGCGCGGACATGGAGCCGGTGTAGGTCGGCTTCGGAAGGTTGCAACGGACCGGCCTCTCGCATAGGGGGTCCGGTATTGCATCGGCGAAGAGTACGCGGGCGTGGGAGGCGTGGACCTCCATCACAACGGCGAGATCGTGGGGGAAGGCGGATCACCCTGCGTGATTGAGGGACGGATGGTCGTGATCGGTCGTCCTTGCCTGTGTTCGCAATGTGGATGACGGCCCGTCGTTGGGCGGCTGAGGGTCTGTCGACGATGTTTGACCCGTGTCGGCGCTCCTTGGAAAAGTGCCTGCATCGGCGTGCACAACACGCTGTTGCCGTCCTTTTTGTGCTGTTCTCCCTGGTCGGAGCGCTCCAGCGAATTCCATCGACAGATCTATTATCAGACGAAGCGCATTTCAGGGAGAACTACGGAAAACACGTTTACTTCGCGGAGCGCGCGTCCCGCTTGCTTTGCGATCAGGGTGCGCTTTGGGGATGGGATCCGACGATCGGCGCGGGGATTCTCATCCACTCCGGATGGTTTATTTCCTATTTGTTTCCAGCTATCGCCGGCTGTGCCTTTTCACTGCCCGGTGCGATTACCATTAAATGGATGCTATTCTTGTTTTTCGCCCTATCTCCGTCTTTTTCGGTTATCGGCGCGCGGTTGTTGGGTCTTGATCGACGGCAGGCGTTGTGGGCCGGAATATTGGATTTCTTGTTGATTCATCTCACCGGTATCGGCTATTCTGTAATGGTGAGTATGGTTAGCTCTCATCTGGCCTATTCGCTCAATCTGTTGCTGGCCGGAACTCTTGTGTCGATGAATCGTATACGACTCAGAACGATTTCAACGATGTTCACGATTTCTCTTTTTGGCGTTTTTGCCGGAGTCCTCAATCCTCACTCGTTGTTTCCATTGGCTGTCACAGTGTCCGGTGTCGCTATATGGAAACGCTCCGTCTTTGCCAAACCTCAGGCTTTTGCGGCACTGATTGTTCCAGCTGTGATCGTCATCGCGGTGCTGCGACCCTGGAGTCAACCGGGAATCGCATTTATGGAGAGTGTGGAAAACCGTATCGACATGGTGCGCTTTGTTCGATTTGCTTGGAAAGATTTTTACGGTTATTGGGTATTTATGACTGCTCTTCAACCGATTTACCTGTTTTTAGCCGCGTCTAGCTTATACACCATCTTCCGGCCGCATAACCGACACCAAGACAGTGCAATTTTCGGATTTTCAGTATACTTATTCACACTGTTGTCCGTTGCTGCCACTACAGCCGTCGGAAAGGGCTTACTGCTATTCCCCATGCGATTTATCGATGCATCCATACTTTTTCTACTGCCCGCGGGCGGGGTGGTCATGGACGAGATCGGACGAAGTCGACGGGGGAACCGCTTAATTCAGCCGATCCTCATCGCTTTGCTTGCATTTCTCCAAATTCGTGTTTCGGTTGGCGTTCCATTGACATTCTCGGCTCCGCCTCAGGCGGTTTATGAACTCACGGATGCCCTCCAAGAAAATACCGACCGCAGCGCGCGCATCCTCGTAGAATCGAGCCACAATCCGGACGCGCTGACGTTTCGTACGGATGTTGCACCCTATCTGGCATATTGGTTGCCGGATCGAGAACTGATGGCGATACCGACGACGGAATCGCCGGAGTTGTTAGTCAACTCGATTCTGTTCGAAGGCATATTATCGTGGGTCCCCATTAAAGCCTACTCGGCGGATGAGATATTCGACTATTTGGTTACATACAATGTGGGATGGGTTCTCGTCTTCCACCCGGACTCGATCGATGCATTTTCGCGTATGGGTGATCGAGTGAAGCGGATCGAATCTTTAGGCGAATATGTGTTGTTTCGCGTCCGGCGTGAAGGCAACGCTTTTTTGACCGGATCCGGAAGCGTTGATGCCCGGCTCGGTCAATTGATCCTGTCTGACCTGAAGTCGGATGCGAACGGCGACGTTGTAATCAGTTACCGTGCGTTCGGGTCCCTAAAAACACTGGACGGCACTCCGATAGAGGTATTCCAAACGGGCCTGGAACCCATAGGACTGATCAAGCTTCACCACCCGCCGGAGACAGTTACTATCGTCAATGACCGATCTTTCGGGTATCCAGATTCTCGCGCCAACATCGAAAGAAAGTTCGAGACCGTGGTCAAACGCCTATCGGAAATGGGCGTCGATGTGAGTGTCGATTACGGCGAGGGAATCATTTACAAATAGGCCGATTCGAGGTTTATAAGATAGTAACTGCCGCGTCACGTCGATAACGCATTCGCCCATGAAATCTGCATAAAAAATCATATTGCGACGTAATAACAGCTTCCTTCTTGCGGAGCTGTCTAGTTGTTCGATAATAATGAAAAATGATTCGTCGTATTGGAATCATTTTAAAAATGGCTTTTCCCCAATATCTTGGAATCATAATGTATTATCACGTTCCCCGGAATTTTCGGGTTCTTCGCCGATCTGACTCATTTTCGACACCGCTTTTTTGAAACTCCTTGAAATCACGGCGTAATTTCGCTTTCGCCATTTTTTTTGGCACGACGCTCGACGGGGATTTGCCGGAATCTCGGCGGCGGGCGCATTTCCGCG
>JADLEX010000132.1 GCA_020845895.1 Deltaproteobacteria bacterium
CACGACGTTTCCCGCCGCCGATGTCATCAATCGCGTGCTGACCCGCCTGGCGGTCAGTGAGGATCGCCGCGTCCGGAAAAAGTGTCTTTCGTTCGTCACGCGGTATGGCGACAAGGCCCGGGAGATCGTGACGACACGCATTCGTCCCGAGCACCCCTGGTACTTCAATCGAAACCTTTTAACGCTGCTGGGCGATGTCGGCGACGAATCGTCGGTCGCCGCGATCACGCCGTTTCTGCGTCATGAGGACGATCGGCTGCGAAAGGCCGCGATCGGAACGCTCACGCGCATCGGCGGCCCGGAGGCCGGACGCGTGCTCGCCGAAGCGTTCGACGACCAGCCGGTCGAAGTGCAGTCGGCATTGGTGAGCCTGTTCGCCAAGGACAAGACCGTGCATGCAGTGCCGAAATTCGTGGCCCGCCTGAAAGACAAGACCTTCACCGACGCCAATGAGACGCTGGCGGTCGGCATGATTCACGCGCTCGGCGAGATCGGCGATCGGTCCGCGGCGGAGACGTTGCAGAGCTTCCTGAAACGCGGTGGCCTGATGGGCATGTTCGCGAAGCAGAACGATGCGATCGTTGCCGCGTGCATCGGCGCTCTGGGACGGCTCGGCGACGCGTCGATGAGGGACCAGATTCGCCGGTTCGCGCATCACTCCAATCCGGACGTGGCGAAGGCCGCGCAGCAATCGATTCGCCTGCTCGAGGACCAAGCGGGATAACATTCCATGAATCTGTCCGTGGTCATCGCGTGTCGCGACGGCGGCGCGACGCTCGACGCGTGCCTTCGGTCCGTCCTCGCATCCACGTCCGATTCCCTCGACGTGATCGTGGCCGATGACGGCAGCGCCGACGACTCTGCAGGCATCGCCGAGCGAGCCGGCGCGCGGGTGCTTCGACTTCCCCGACGAGGCCGCGCCCACGCGTTGAATTCGGGAATCGAGGCGGCGACGGGCGATCTGATCCTGTTTACCGATTCCGACTGCGTGGTTCCGCCCGGCTGGCCGGAGGACCTCGCGCGGCTTGTTGCGGGTGGCTATGCCAGCGTCGGCGGAAACCTGCTTCCGTCCGCGTGGACAGTCGTCGAAACCGCGAAGATCCTGCGTTACCTGCACGAATTCGAGGTCGATGAAGAACTCGTCGGCGAATACAGCCGGTGGTGCTTGAACGGCAACAACATGGCGATCCGCAAAACAGCTCTCGAAGCGGTCGGCGGTTTCGACGAAGGTTATCTGCACGGCGCGGACGCCGATCTGACCCGCCGTCTCCTTCGCGCGGGATTTCGACTTTTGCGGACGAGAGCGATCACCACCACGCACCTCAAAATCGACGATCTGGCGAGCTTCCGCCGCACATTCTACATGCGGGGCTCGGCTGTCCGCTTCGCCATGACGGATCGTTCTCTCGGCGCGCGCGATTGGCTGTCGGCAGCGTTGTCGCCGATTCGGCGAGCCCTCGCCGATTACACTCGCGTCGCCGCAATGAAGCGCGTATTCCCCGCGATCGGGTGGGGAGCATTGCTGGCGGCCCCCGTTGCTCACGCGCTCGCCGACTGGAGCGCCGCGCGCGGGCAACGCGACTTCTACCGGCGTTTTCGGGCCGAGTCCTCCCGATGAGCCTCGGCCGACGCGCCGTTCGACAGACGCTTTGGGTGGCCGGGGGAACCTACCTCAAGACCTCGATCAACTTCCTCGCGAACATTCTCCTGATGCGTCTGATCGCGCCCGATCAATTCGGCATTCTCGCGATGGCGATGTTCTTTTTAACGCTCGCGCGCAAGCTCGTCGGATTCGGGTTCAATCACGCGCTCGTGCACCAGCAAGACGATCTGCACCGCCACGTGCCGACGCATTTGTGGCTGAACGCCGGGCTCGGCGTGTTCGTCGCGGTCGCCGCCGCGTTCGCCCGGCCACTCGTCGCCTCGCAGTATGACGCCGCCACCGCCGACGCGCTGCTCCTGCTCGCCGTATTCGGCCTGCTCGAAAGTATCGGCCACACGCCGCGACTGTTGCTCGAAAAAGAACTGAAGTTCGATCGCCTGATTCGGCTCGATCTCGTCAACACGGTCGCGTCGAACCTCGTGGGCATCGCCTGCGCGCTCAGCGGATGGGGTTGGACGGCTCTCGCAGCCAAACAGATCACGGCGTGGGCCATCCAGACCGCCGGGACGTGGCGTTTGCACCCCACCCTGCCCGGCTGGCGACCATGCCTGCGTTCCGCGCGCTGGTATTGGGCCTTCGGGCTCCCCATGTGGTCGGCCGGAATCGCGACGTTCATCTCCCTGCAATTCGACGACTTTCTCGTCGGCAGTTTTTCGGGAAACGAAGCCCTCGGGTACTACGGCCGCGCCTATGCGCTAGCCAGTTTTCCCACGGTCATGGTCACGCACATCGTCGGTCGCGTCGCGTTTCCGCTCTATGCCCGCGTCCAACACGACCGCGACGCGCTCTCGAATGCGTTCGCCCGCGTCGTGCGGGTCATCATCACGCTCACGGCGCCGGGGGTTCTGTGGCTCGCGGTGTGCGCACCCGAGTTGGTGTCGGTGGTTTTCGGTCCCGACTGGACGGGGATGATCGCCATTTTGCAGTTGCTCGTGATCTACGCATTCCTCCGACCCGTGTACGACAACTGCGGAGAGCTCTTCACCGCCGTCGGGCAACCAAAGGTCGCGAGTCGGATCCTCATCGCACAGGCCGTCGCGGTGCTGATCGCCTGCCCGCCGATGACGTGGGCTTTCGGCGCGAGCGGCGCGGCGATCGCGGTCGGGGGTGCGCTCGCCGTCGGCGTCGTTCGCGCTTACCAAATCGTTCCGAGGTATGTTAATTTTTCGGCGATCCGGGCATTTGGGCCGGCGACGGTCGCGGCCCTCGCGGGAGTGGCGAGCGCGTTTGCGGGCGCGCGGCTTCTTGGGGACGCGGGACCGATTGCCGTGATCGCCGCGAAAACGCTCGCGTTCGTGGCGGTCTATGCCGCGGTTCTTTTCGCGATCGAGGGACGGCAACTGCGCGAGGATTGGCGGGAATTTCGCATGAGCATGTCGGGCGGAGAATCGGATTGAAAACCCTCGATGTCGGCTGCGGGCCGATCAAGGAGACCGGCGCGTTCGGGATCGATCACGAATCCTTCGCGGGCGTCGATCTGGTGCATGATCTCGACTCGCGCCCGTGGCCGATCGCCGATTCGAGCTTCGATCGAGCCCATGCGAGCCACATCATCGAACACGTCGACGATTTGATCGGGTTCTTTCGCGAATTGCACCGCGTCTGCGCGCCGGGCGCGGACGTGCGCGTCGTGACGCCTCACTTCACCAACCGATGCGCCTATCTCGATCCGACGCACCGCCGCTATCTGTCCGTGCGTTTCGTCGATTTCATCGCCGATGTTCCGCCGTGGTTTCCCGCTAACCGTTTCGCCGTCGCGCGCAATTACCTGGGCGAGCACCATCACAGCTACCGGCCGATGTTGTCAGGGATGTTCGAGCTTCGTGAAATTCGTCTCACGTTCGCCCGGATCTTTCGCTGGCTGGGCGTGGAGTGGCTTGCCAATCGCAAGCCGGATTTCTACGAGTTTTTCCTTGCGTATATCGCCCCGGCCCGAGACATCGTCGCGACGCTGCGCGTCGTGAAGGAGGAGTGAGGTGACCGAGAGGCGCGTCACGCACGGCAAGGTCAAGGTGTTTTCCAACACCACCGAGCCCGGCGTGGTGGGACAGATCAAACGTGTCGCCGAATGGCGCCACCGCGACGGCGTGGAACTCGCCGGAACGCTGGCGCGCAAACTCTGGCGGCGCGGCGATCGCTTCCGCATGCTGCCGTTTCCGCAAGCCGTCCACATCGAGATCACGAATCGCTGCAACCTCAAGTGCGTGATGTGTCCGCATCCGACCATGACGCGCACACAGGGCGAGATGAGCGAGGAACTGTTCCGGAAAATCATCGCGGAAATCTCCGGCCATCGTCTGCTGCTCGAAAATGTCGCGATCATGGGCCTCGGCGAGCCGATGTTGCACACCGGTTTCGAGCGTCTGGTGACCATCGCCGCCGAAGCCGGCGTGCCAAACCTCTACGTGAGCACCAACGGAACCGCGCTCACGGAAAAGCGCGCGCAGCGCCTCGTGGAGGACGGCGCGCTTGGCCGCCTCATCATCAGTCTCGACGGCGCAACGAAGGAAACCTACGAGGCCATTCGCATCGGCGGCAAATTCGATCTCGTCATGGAAAACACGGCGCGCGTGCTGCGCATCAAGCGCGCGCTCGGCCGGCGCAAGCCGGTCGTGACGCTTCAGATCCTCACCATGCCGCAGACGCGCCACGAGATCGACGATTTCGTTCGCCGATGGGAACCCGAACTGGGCGACGGCGACGAGATTCTCATCAAGGAGGTCGATACCTTCGGCGGACTCGTCGATGACCTGCGCCTCGACGCGGATCGCGAACCGGTGAAGCGCATCCCCTGCCGCATGCTGTGGAAGGACATGTCGATCGCCTGGGACGGTCAGGTCACCGTATGCTGCAAGGACGTGTACTACCAACTCGCCGTCGGCGACGCGAACACGCAGTCGCTCGGGGAGATCTGGAACGCGCCAAAGTGGAACGCGTATCGCCGCCTTCACAAAAGCGGAGAGTGGGATCGAATTCATCCCTGCGACATCTGCCGCGAATGGTACGTGTGACGCCGAACATCGGCCATATCGTTTTCGTCACCGACGCATTCTGGCCGGAAGCTGGCGGAGTGGAGCGGGTCTGCGTCGAACTCGCGCGCGCGTTCGTCCGGCGCGGCGTGCGGATCACCGTCTTCGCGCGTCGGGTGGTCGATCGCCCCGCCGATGAGGTTCATGACGGCATCCAGATCCGCCGTTTCGCGCAGGCCGAACGCCCGACACCCTGGGTGTGGGCAACAAGCGCCGCTTCGGCGGCGGCGCGGTTTTTCGAGGTCGCCCGCTTCGAGCGACCGGATCTCGTGCACATGCATCTCGCCATGTCCGCCCAGGGCCCCCTTTCGGTCCTGCGTCCACGCGGCATCCCGACGGTTGCGTCGTTTTACGGGCGGTGGGATCGCGAGTTCGCGGCGGAACTGGACGAAGCCCCCCTGACACCCGTCCGCTTCATCTACAACGACGCGCAAATGGTTGCACAACGCGTCATGCAGCGGCGTCTGCTCGTGCGTGCCGATCGAGTGGTGGTGCTCTCCGACTACAGCCGGGCGCAGGCGCTCTCGCTCGCGCCGGGCCTCGGTCCCAAGATTCGCAAGATTCCCGGCGGCGTCGATCCGCGTCGGTTTCATCCGCGCGATTCCGCGGCGCAAATAACGACGCCGACGATCTCCACCGTGCGGCGATTGGTGCGACGCATGGGTGTCGACCTGCTGATCGAAGCCCTGCCCGCCGTCGCGCGGGAGTTCCCCGACGTGCGCCTCGTCGTCGGCGGCAAGGGTCCGCTCGACTCGTCACTTCTCTCGCTCGTGCGCAAATGCGGCGTGGCCGACCGCGTCGAGTTTCGCGGCTATGTGGCCGAGGACGACTTGCCAGAATTGTATCGACGTTCCAGCCTGTTCGTCGTGCCGACCCGCGCGCAGGAAAACTTCGGCCTGCCCGTGCTGGAGGCCGCGGCGTGCGGCGTCGCCGTCCTCGCGACGAATGTCGGATCGCTGCCCGAGGTCGTGGGTTTGGCCGGGGCGTCGCATCCTTGCGTCGATCCCGCGCCAAGTACCCTTTCGGAGGGGATCATCCGAGCTTTGAGACGCTCGCGAGACGCGGCGGAAATCCGTCGTCGAGACGTCGAAGCCGAGCGCGTTCGTCGAGATCTGTCGTGGGATACCATCGCCGATCGTTACCTCGACCTTTATCGGGAGGCACGCGCGTGCGCGTGGCGGTGATCGGCCACACCTACGTGGTGGATGCGAATCGCGGCAAGTGGCGCGCGCTGGCGCCGCGTTGCGAGGCGATCCGACTGTTCGTGCCGAAGACGTGGCCCGAGCGCGACTTCTGGGTACGCGAAAACGAAGCGGCGGACGATCTCGATATCTTTCCATTGTCGGCCGTTGACGCCGGCCGCGCCCGGCGCTGGCACGTTCGACTCGCGACGTTGCGCCGCGAATTCGCGGCGTTTCGGCCCGACATCGTTCATGTCGAGGCTGAGTCGGGCTCGATCATTGCGATGGCGTGCGTGTTTGCCCGGGCGGGATGGCGAACGACGCAGTTCGTATGGGAGAATATTCCCATCGATTCGAGCTGGCGGCGGCGTTTGGCGAAATGGAATCTGTCGGCGGTGGATTATCTGTTTTGCGGATCGACCGGCGCATTCGAAACGGCGCGGTGCGACGGGTATTCCGGCGACGCGAGCGTGGTCGCGCAGGTCGGTGTCGATCTCGCCGCCGCGGATCGTGCCCCGGCGTTTCGCCCCGCCGGGGATGATCGCTTCGTCATCGGATTCGTCGGACGCATGGATGCGAAAAAGGGCGTTCACGTGCTGGCCGAGTCATTTCGGATTCTGGACGACGATGCGTCGGAACTTGTCTTCCTGGGGGATGGGCCTGATCGCGAGGCCTTGCGTTCGCACGTTGCCGCGAGCCCTTTTGCATCCCAGGTGCGTTTCGTCGATCCCGTACCGCATGCGGACGTGGCGGCGCACATCAAGGGTTTCGACGTTCTCGTCCTTCCGAGCATTTCGACGCCGGGTTGGAAAGAGCAGTTCGGTCACGTGCTGATCGAAGCGATGGCCTGTAAAGTCCCGGTCATCGGAACCCGATGCGGAGCGATTCCCGAGGTCATCGGCGACGCGGGAATTGTCGTTGACGAGGGCGACGCGACCGCTCTCGCCGGTGCCATCGCCCGTTTGATCAACGATGCGGGTGAGCGTAACAGACTCCTACGGGCTGGGCGAGAGCGCGTGGAGAGCCGTTACACCGATGCCGCCATCGCGGATACGATGCACGGCGCGTGGAGCGATCTCCACAACGGCCCCATACGCGGTGCGTGAGTCGCCCAAATGACGGAATCCACGTTCGAGTCGCTGATTCGCAGACTCCAGACGCATCGCAACGCGCGCGATGTGATCGCGGTGTTTTCAGCGATGCTCGTGTGCTGGGCCGTCGGACAATCGGTCGCCCATCAGGACCTCGCGCTCCCGATCGCGCTGGCGGGCGCGGTCATCTTCATCCTGGTGTTCTTTCGTCGCACGTCGCTTCTGTTTCTCGCGCCGGCGGCGATGTGCGTCCCGAACATGGGCCTCGACATCCCCGGGCCTTGGGCCATCTCCATCGAGGACGCGTTCGTGATGCTCTGCTTCGCGGCGCTCGTCTCGCGCGGCATCGTCCTGGGTCGTCCCATCTTTCCCCGGGATCTGCCGGCCGTTCGTCCCATGTTCGCCTTTTGGGGCATCGCCATGCTTTCGGTCGTCAAGACGGCGACGATCTCGCGGTCGAGCCTGATGCTGGTGATGAAGGATCTGATGCGCCTGTCGCTGCTCATGCTCTTCTTCGTCGTGATGGTCGATGCGATCCGCACGAGAGCGCATCTGCGCACGATCACGCGGGTCCTCATCGCCCTCGCCTTGCCGATGGCCGCGATTTCCTGGTTCATTTACGTCACGAAGAGCGACTTCTTCTACACGATCCTGACCATGAAGCCCGCGTACATCTACTACAAGGGCAACATCCTGCGCATGATCTCCATTGCGGGCTCGACCAGCTTCACGGGCCTCTATTACGCGGTCGTTCTCGCGCTGGCGTTGAATCACCCGTCGTTCCTGCGCAATTCGACGACGCGGGTCTGGGGCTACGCCATCGCGGGTCTGCTGCTTTCGTGCCTCGCGATGACCTTCAACCGCGGCACCTGGGTCGGCGTCCTCTTCGGCTACTTTCTTCTTTCGCTGGTCGGACAACTCAACTGGCGGCGCGTGGTCGTGGCCGCGATGCTGCTGGGCGGGCTCGCTCTCATCACGAGCGCGCACTTCTTCCATCAGCTCGAGGTCGAGAACAAACTCAACGTCCTGATCGAGGTCTCGCGTTCGTCAGGCACGACGCGCCTCGTGCGCTGGATGTCGTCGGTCAACGTCATTCTCGACCAGCCCCTGCTCGGCGTCGGGTACAACAACTACGCCTACGTTTACGGCCTCTATTCCATCGAGGAGGGCATCACGCGGCTCTACGGATCGCCGCACAACATGTACGTCGACATTATCACGGGCACGGGTCTCGTCGGTTTCGCCGTCTTCACGACGTGGATGTATCGGCTCTGGCGCGTTCATGTCGAGAATTTGCGCGGAACGACCGATGCGGAACTCCGCCTTCTGGCGATCGGTCTGTTTCTCTCCTTCGGCATCTTTCTCGGCGCATCCGGATTCGATTCGTTTTTCTTCAAACCGCATCACACCTCGTTCATTCTCATCATCCTGTGGGCGATGAGCACGGCGCTTTGGAGGCTGAACCGTGACAGCGCGAATGACGCGGAGACGCCGACGTGATCGACGCGAAGCTCGACCTTTCGCCGGACGCAGTTCGATCCATTTTGATCCATAAACCGGATCATCTCGGGGACGTCCTTTGCGCCGCGCCCGCGATCCGGGCTTTGCGCGAGCATTTCCCCAACGCGCGGTTCGTCGCATCCGTCATGGCCGGTCCCGCGGTATTCCTGACGGCTCTCGGCCTTGCGGATGAGATTTTCGCGCTGAGAGGTCCCGACTGGTGGGCACAATACGACGCGGCTCGACACATCGCGAGATGCCGCGCCATGCGATTCGATCTGGTCGTCAATTTCCGGCATGACGTCCGCGACATCCTCGCCGTCGGCCTCATGGGCGCGCGCCGCGTTTGCTCCTCCACGCATCGCGGAATTGGCTCGTGGTTTCGCTACCCGTCCCCGCCGCCGCAGGCGGAGCGCGCCGAGATCGAGAACCATCTCGCGATGCTGCGCTCGATGGACGTCGTCGCCCACTTCGCCCCCGACGGATTTCGTTCACGGATTCCCATCGCCACCATTGAGCATCTTCACACCGACGGACATTGGATCGTGTTCCACCCGTTTTCGCGGACGCGCGCCAAAGCTTGGTCGATCGAACACGCCTGCGCATTCGTCCGCCTGGTGATTAGCCACGGCGTGGGTGTACGTCTGATCGGTGCGAACGAGCACGCGCGCGACGCCGAGGCGATCTGGATCGACTCACCGCGATTCGTCAGCCATGTCGGGCAGACGGACGCCGTCGGACTCATGGCGTGCGTGGCCGCGGCGGATGCGCTCGTTTGCTCCGATTCGGGTCCAGGCCACATCGCTCCGCTGGTCGGCACGCCGGTCGTGACCATCGCCAGTGGAACGAACGAACCGTCGCGCTGGGCGCCGCTTGGCGCGACCGTCGTTCGAAACGAGGTGCCCTGCGCGCCGTGTCACCTCGAAACCTGTCCCGTACCCGGCCACCCGTGCTTGAACGATCTGACACCCGCGGCCGTGTTCGCGGCACTGTCGCGCGTATTGGGATTCGCATGACTTCGATTCGCGTGCTGCTGGACGCCACGTGCGTGAACGACGATGCGCCGACCGGTGCGTCGCGATACGTGCAGGCCCTCGTGCGCGGATTGGTCGGACTGGCCGACGTCGAGATTCATGTCTTCACATTTGCGCGGTGCGCGTTTGCTGATCTGCCGGATCACGTGCGTGTTTCGCGACTGGATCTCCCGCGTGCCCTCGGTCCCGTCGCGCGCGAGGCGGCGCGCAGACGTTTCGTCGCGCGCATCGCAAGAACCGGTTTCGACCTCGTTCACTACACGCTCGATCCCGCGCCCCCGATTCGCGGAGCGCGGTCCGTGCTCACGCTGTTCGATGTCGCGAGGAACTCACCGAGTTTTCGAGCTGCAACCGGTGCATCACTCCGCGCGTTCATGAGAACGCACCTTCGTTACAGCCTCGCCAAGCGCATGGACCTTCTGATCGCGACAACGCCCCACGCCGCGCGCGAAATCGCTCGGGATCTGCCTTTTCCCCCGGGAAAGATCCGCGTCGCGCCGATTGCAACGGACCCCGACTTCACGCCGGGCGAACCGGATTCCGCCGTTCTCGAACGCTTCGGACTGAAATCGAATCAGTACGTGCTCTTTGTCGGCCAACTCGGTCGGCAAAAGAATGAGGATGGTCTGCTCGCTGCGTTCCATCTCGCAAAGAAACGAGATGCGATTCCCGCTTCGATGGCAATAGTATTCGCGGGAGACATCTCGCAGGCCTCGGCCGCAACCCTGGATCTTGTTTGGAAATTGACCGACGTGCGCACGCTGGGCACGGTGAGCGATGATGATCTCGTTCATCTTTATCGAGGCGCAGTCTGCGTGGCACTTCCGAGTTTCGTCGAGGGTTACGGATTGCCCGTGCAGGAAGCAATGGCTTGCGGGACGCCGACGATCATTTCGGGCGATACCTGTCTCACCGAGATCGCGGGCGACGCCGGTTTCACTGTCGATCCTCGCAGCGTGGACGACATGAGTTACGCTCTTGTGAGACTCGTGAACGACGCCGAACTGCGCGAACGTCTCTCGCGCCGGGGACTTGCGCGGTCTGCCGCGCGCACCCACGCCGAAATGGCGCGGGCTCATTTGGAGGCGTATCGTGACGCACTCCTCTGAACCCGCCCGAACGCTCGTCGTCAGCCTGCAAGGGATCGGCAACAACCTGCTGGCGCTCCCGCTCGCGTCGGCTCTCGCGCGCATCGACGGTCGCCCGGTCGTCATGCTGACGCACTCGCCGCGCGTGAAGGACGTGCTCCGTCTTCGGCCCGAAGTCGGGGATGTGATTGCGGTTGGCGACGCGTGGTATCGGGGAAACATCGGAGGCATCCGGTTGATCCGCGAACTTCGAGCGCGCCGATTTGCCCGGGCCGTTCTGGCGCACCCGGCGGGTTCACGGGCGGCGGCGCTCGTCGCGCTATCCGGAATCGCCGAGCGAATCGCCATCGTCAGCCCGCGTATGTCGTGGGGTGCACGCTTTCTCACGCACGGGCGCTCGTACGTCCAGGGAATGCACGATCTCGAACACAACGAGTCGCTCGCCGAGATGTGCGAAGCGCACATCGATTTCGATCGTGACTGGCCGCCGCTGCGTCCCGAACAGGGCGATGTCGAAGGAGCGCGCGCATTTCTCGCTTCCAGGGGTTTCGATCCGTCCGCCCGATACGTCGGACTGCACACCGGCTGCGACGGTGAATTCCCCGAGAAGCGGTGGCCCGAAAAATCGTTTGCCGCCCTTGCGCGCGCACTTCACAATTTGACGGGCCGCGCCGCAGTTGTCTTCGACGGCCCGGCAGAGGCGGGGTCCGGCCTGCGCGTCGCGCATTTCGCGGGATCGCCGGTCCTCGCCATGAACGGTTGGGGCGGCATGGCGCAGGCGCTGGGCATGCTCGCGTTTTGCGACGTTTTCGCGGCAAACGACTCCGGCCTCATGAACCTCGCCGCGGCTGCCGGTGTGCCGTGTGTCGCCATCTTCGGGCCGAGCGAGGTGGCGCGTACACGTCCGTGGGGCGCGCGGCACCGCGTGATTCGCGCCGACCGCGCGTGCGTGCCTTGCTTCCATCTGGGCCCTTGGGCGGGCTGCATCCACCCGAATCGCCCGTGCCTCGAAGACGTCTCCGTCGAGGTCGTGTTGCGCGCCGTGCGGGACCTGCTGCCGAAATGAAGATTCTCTACATCGACCAGTACTACTCGAATCGCCGCGGCAATTCCGGCACGCGCAGCCACGAATTCGCGCGGCGGTGGGTTCAGGGCGGGCACGAAGTGACGATCGTTACCACGGCGAGTGCGTACTCGCATCTGGCCGGCCAGCGGCGTTGGCTGCGCCGCAGCGTGGACGACGGCATCTCGGTGTGGAGTCTGCGCATCCCCTACGCGCAGTCCATGGGTTACGCGCGACGCATCTGGTCGTTCGCGTCCTTCATGGTCGTGTCCACGGTGATGGGACTTCTCGTGCCGAAACCCGACGTGGTCTTCGCGAGCAGTACGCCGCTCACGGTGGGCGTGACCGGCGCGATCGTTGCGTGGCTTCGCACGCGACCCTTCGTCTTCGAGGTGCGCGACCTTTGGCCGCGCGCGCCGATCGAACTCGGCGCGATCCGCAATCGTTTCATCATCGCGATTCTCGAGGCGGTCGAGCGCTGGATCTATCGCCGGGCGGTGGCGATCAACGCGCTCTCGCCGGGCATGGCGGCGGGAGTTGTCGAAACCGGTGTCGATCCCGCTCGCGTTTCCGTCATTTCCAACGCGTGCGATTTCGATCTGCGCCGCGATCCCGTTTTCCAGGCCACCGACGACCGCCGCACGATTGTTTACGCCGGCGCTCTCGGACCCGCGAACGATGTGGCCGACCTGCTGGGCATCGCCGCAGAATTGAAGCGGCGCGGGCGCGGCGACATCGAATTCGTGATCGCGGGCGAGGGATCGCGTGAGCGGTCGATCCGCGAGCGGATTCGCGACGACGATCTCACTCAGTTTCGCATGACGGGTTCCCTCTCGCGGGCGGAAGTCGGAGAGCTTCTCGCGAATGCCTCGCTCGCCGTGACCTGCTTTGCCCCCCTGCCCGTTTTGGCGACGAACAGCCCCAACAAGTTTTTCGACTACCTCGCGTGCGGAGTCCCGCAGATCACGAATTCTCCCGGCTGGTTGTGCCAACTGCTCGAAGAGTCCGGCGCAGGGGCTTACTGGCCGTGGGGCGATGCCACGGCCGGGGCCGACCTCGTCGAGTCGCTGATCGACCATCCCACGCGTCGTGCCGTGATGCGCCGCGCCGCCTCGGAGTTGGCGAATCGGTTCGAGCGCGGACGGCTTGCGGGCGAACTGTTCAACGTTCTCCGCGATGCCACGCGTGCCGAAGTTCGGGGATGGTCGATTGCGTGGCAGGGTCTTTTCGACCGCGCGTGCGCGCTCGTCGGACTGGCTTTGCTGTCGCCCCTTCTCGCAGCCGTCACGTGGAAGATCCGCCGCGAGGACGGTGGACCAGCGTTCTACCGACCCGAGCGGATTGGTCTCGGCGGACGAACGTTTCGCATGTGGAAATTCCGCACGATGGTCGTGAATGCCGAAGCGTCCGGCCTCGGCCTGAATGTTGAGTCGAGTGATCCCCGCATCACACGCATCGGCACGTGGCTGCGAAAATGGTCGCTCGACGAGCTCCCGCAGCTCATCAACGTCGTGACGGGTGATATGCGGCTGGTCGGCCCCCGCCCCGCCCTGCCCGCTCACGCCGAGCGCTACACGCCGGAGCAGCGCGAACGACTTCGCGTACGGCCCGGGCTCACGGGTTGGGCGCAGGTCAACGGGCGCAACTCACTGTCGTGGACGAAAAATCTGGAACTCGACGTATGGTACGCGCGCCGACGCAGCTTCCGGCTCGATCTGGCGATCCTGATGCGCACGCTTGGCGTGGTGATTCGCCGTGAGGGCCTCTACGAAAACGATGCCGGACTCGGCGACGACTTCAACCGCTTCTCGACGAGTGTTCACGATCCCGTCACGAAGGACCGCGAAAAACTGCCTTGAAACCCTTGTCGCGCCCCCATCGGGCTGATAACCTGCTTTCGTCTTCCGAAAAGAGGCGCAAAATGGCATTCGGTACCCTTCGGTCGCTCACGATCATGAGCGCGCTCGTCGCGGTGTTCTTTGGTTTCGGGTGCGTTTCCGAAAAGGGACGCGAATCGTCTGAAATCACCGCGAACGCCCTCGGCGCCTCCCAAACACCAACCGACCGGGCCGACGACCCACAGGCTGAGCCGGGCTCCGACCTGCCCGCCGGCGCGGAAGTGGACGGAAAGATCATCATCCCCAACGGGCGCTTCATTTCGCCGCTCGGAAACCAGATCACCGGTCCGCGTTTCGTCATCAACATGCGGATCTCCCCCGATGGCCAGTACATCTACATGGTCTCGCTCGCCGACCGGCTTGTCGCCGTCTTCGACACGCAGACGCTCGATTTCACGCAGCAAATCCAGTTGGGATCGGTCCTCAACGGCCTCGCGCTCAACGCGGCGGGAACGAAGCTCTGGGTTTCGGGCGCGACGGAAAACGTCGTTTACGAGTTCGACGTCTCCGGCGGCGTACTGACGCTCAATCGCGAAATCTCGAGATGGGGAAACCCGACGGGCCTTGCGCTCTCGCCCGACGAGACGACTCTTTATGTGGCGACATCTTACGGCAACAAACTCTTCGCCATCGACCTCGCCACCGGACTCACGACGCAGACCTGGGCGTGCCAGAATTTCCCCTACGACGTCGTCCTCAACGACACCGGCACGCGGGCCTACGTGAGCAATTGGGGATCCTCGACCGTGTCGGTTGTCAACACGACGAACGGTCAGGTCATCGATCACGTCGTCGTCGGCAAAAGCCCCGAAGGCTTGATTTACACGGGTGGCTTCGTTTACGTCGCCGGTTCGGATTCCGACGAGATCGCGGTGATCGACACGTCGGACAACTCGGTGGTCGAGTCGATCGACGTGAATCCCACGCAGGACGTCTTCGGTCACATGCCGACGGCGATGTGGCTGTCGGGCAACGCTCTTTATGTGGCGTGCTCGGGCTACAACTCGATCGCGGTCATCGACACATCCTCCAACGCGCTCAAGGGGCATATCCCGACAGGATGGTATCCGGCCGCGGTGGTGACGGACGACGCCGAGGACATCGTGTACGTCAGCAATGCGAAGGGTCAGGGGCGCGGTCCCGGCGGCAGCGCCAGTTCGCAGCCCGGGACGTTCTCTGTCTTCGACCGGCCCGACGACGGCGACCTGCCCGCGCTGACGCAGGAGGTTCACGACAACAACCTGCGCGCGGCGAATTTCTTTACCGATCTCGATTTCGAGTCCCCCATCCCCACGGAACGCGGCCTACAAAGCGAGCAAATCAAGCGCGTCATCTTCGTGATGAAGGAGAACAAGACATACGACCAGATTCTCGGCGACCTCGACGATACCGAAGCCGACCCGAGCCTGTGCGTGTTCTGCGGCGATTACTACACCCCCAATCAACATGCGCTCGCGCGACGGTTCACCAACTGCGACAACTTCTTTTCGGAGACCGAGGCGTCGCTGATGGGCCACAGGTGGTCGCAGGCGATGGTGTCGAACGATTTCACGGAGAAATCGCACAAGGCGCCCGGCGCGGTGGGCGAGATCTGGACCGTGATGTACGGATCGCAGTCGTCTGAGGCCGGCACGATCTTCGAAAAACTCGTCGATCTCGGCCGACAGTTCCGCGTGTACGGCCAGGTCGCCAACGTCGTGACGGACATCGACAAGCTCTACCCCTACGTCAATCTGCGATACGGGTTCTGGAATCTCGGACTGTCGGACGAGACCAAGCTGCGGGAGGTCTTCAACGATTTCGACAAGGGCCTGTGGCCGCCGCTCGTGTACATCTCGCTGCCCAACGACCATACGTCGGGCGGCGATCCCGGAGCGCCGACGCCGGAGTTTTACGTGGCCGACAACGACGCCGCGCTCGGCAAGCTCGTCGAGTACGTCAGCAATTCGCCGTACTGGAACGAGACGGCCATTTTCGTGATGCAGGACGACCCGCAGTCCGGCGCGGATCACATCGATGCCCACCGCAGTCTCGGATTCGTCATCAGCCCATGGGCGAAGCGCGGATACACGAGCCACACGTTCTACTCGATGTCGAGCATGTGGCTCACGATCGAGCTGATCCTCGGGCTTCCGTCGCTAACGATCTATGACAAGAATGTCGCCCCCATGTACGACGCGTTCACCATGACGCCGGATGCCGAGCCCTACACGGCGATCGCGCGGCAGGTTCCGCTCTCGTACAACCCCGAGGTGTCGGCGGTCTCCGAGTGGTCGTCGCGCCAGATCTGGGATGTGCCCGATCAGGTGCCGAACATGGGCGAGATCCTCTGGAAGATGATGCGCCCGAACGATCCCTTCCCCTATCACCTGTCCGTCGACCGCGAAGTGGATGAAGACGAGGAGGAAGAGGAAAGCGCGCACGCGGCGCAGTATCGCGAATCCGTGCGCAAATGGATCGAGTACGGGAAGGCGCGCGGCGTGGAGCCGCTCAAGCCGGATCTGCTGCGCGACGTCAAGCGGCCCGAACGCATCGAGCACGACGATTGATGCGCGCCGGGCACGCAATACTGTTCTTCGCAATGGCTTTCGCTGCGGTTTGGCCCAGCGCGGTTTTTGCGCAGGGTGCGACGATGGCGGACCTTCAGGCACAATTCGATGCGCTGAAGATCAAGACGACAAAAGCCGGAGCCGATGCGCTGGAGTTCTCCGCCGGGTTCGACGCGGCGAAGTCGCGTAAGTTCTTCCTGCGCCTCGATGCCAGGGCGAATTTCCTTTACCTCGCGATCGTCGATCTGCCGAAGCTCGACGCCAAGGACCCGAAGTGGTGCGATCGGGCACGGGTCATCCTCAAACTCAACTACGGCCTCGCCCTGTCGAAGCTGGAATGGGATGAGTCGGGCGGTGAGTTGCGCCTTTCGCGGTCCGTCGGCACGGAGAAGGGAATCGCCAAGGACGACCTCACGGCGATGATTCAGGACCTGCTCGCGTCGGTCGAGGCGGTCGAGGCGCGACTCGCCGCGAACTGACGTAAAAGCGCTTGTGGCGCGCCGCACGGCAGTGGTATAAGGCGCCGAACGGTCAACGGGGCGGGGAACACCGGAGCGCGACGGGAGCGTGAGATGAAACTGACGCCGCTCGACATTCAGCATCACGAGTTCCGAAAGAAAGGCGGGAAGTACGAATCCGCCGAGGTGGACAGCTTTCTCGAACTCGTGCGTCTCGACTATGAGGACTCCCTGCGCCAGCTCGAAATGCAGCGCGAGCGCGTGAGCCGCCAGGAGGCACAGCTCGCCGAGCTTCATGCCAACGAGCGAATCCTCAAAGACGCCATCATCAGCGCGCAGAAGATCATCGACGACATGAAGGTCAATGCGCGCAAAGAAGCCGAGGTCATCGTCGCGCAGTCGCGCGTCGAGGCCGACAAGATTGTCGAGTCCGCGCGCCGCGACGTGCAGCGCATCCACGACGAGATCGCGGAAATCAAGCGCCTGCGCGTGCAGCTCGAGTCCCAGCTTCGCGCCATTCTTCACGCGCATCACGAATTGCTCGAGGCCGGCAGCGAGCGCACGCGGGAAGACGACAACGAGTCCGCGAAGCTCAAGGTTTTCCCGCAGCGTTCGTGACGACGTGAGCTTCGTCCGCGAGCAGGGCGGCGACGTGCTGCTCGACATTCGTCTTTCGCCCCGCGCGTCGCGCGACCGAATTGGACCCGTTCACGAAGACCGTCTCAAGGTCGCCGTCACCAGCCCGCCGGTCGATCACGAGGCCAACGCGCACCTCGTGGAGCTGATCGCAAAACGGCTTGGCGCTCCCAAGTCCTCCGTCACCATCGAGCACGGCGAGACATCCCGTAATAAGACGCTTCGCATTCGCGGCGTCGCATCCGAAACGGTCGCGGCGATCCTCGCCGACTTCTGATTTCACGTTCCGAATTTCGCCCATTCTTTGTTGACGTGCATGTCCGCGAGCGCGATGATGTTGCCGCTATTGGGGCTCCCCATTTTTTTGTTGGAGGCGGCGATGTTCGAGGCCGAGCGCGCTCATCTGAATCGTTGGCTGGACGAGAAACGCACGAACTATTTTGATTCCAATCCCCTTCTCGCGAGCCTCATCGCCCGCCACGATTTCGGAAACGCAGAGGAGTATCGCGCGTTCGCCAAGGTCGTTCAGGAGGTCGTTGATCCCGCCGCGATGGAAGACGATCGCTGGTGGAACCACCCGCGCGTCGAACGATTCGACGGCGTCGGCAATCGCCGCGAGGACGTTGTGTTTTCGCCGCACAATTCCCGCGCGGGCAAACCGGCATACGACGCGGGGATCGTCGCGTGCCTCGGAAAACCCGGCTCGATCCGGCATCAGGGAGTGTTGTTCTACCTGCTCGGCCACTGCGGCGAGATGGGCCATCTGTGCCCCGTGACGTGCACCTCGGGGCTCGTGCGTGCGCTGCAGGCCAAGGGCTCCAAAGAGTTGAAGGCACGTTGGCTGCCCGGTTTGCTCACCCCTCGCTTCGGCGAAGCGCTGATCGGCAGTCAGTTCCTCACCGAGGTGCAGGGCGGTAGCGACGTCGGCACGAACGCGGTCGAAGCCGTTCCGGACACGGCGATTCCCGGCGCCTATCGCCTGCGCGGCGAGAAGTGGTTCTGCTCGGTCGCCCACGCCGATCTCTTTCTCGTCACCGCGCGTCCCTCCGGCGCGGCGCCGGGCACCAAGGGACTGGGGTGCTTCCTCATTCCGCGCAAGCTCGACGACGGCTCGGCGAACGGCTTTGTCGTGCGTCGCCTGAAGGAAAAGATCGGCACGCGCACCCTCGCGACCGCGGAGATCGACTTCGACGGCGCGCTCGGCTGGCCGATCGGCAAGATCGACGAGGGCTTCAAGATCGCCGTCGGCATCGTACTCAACACGTCACGATTCATGAACGCGCTCGGCGCGGCGTCGGCCATGCGACGCGCGTATCTGGAGTGCGTCGCGTTCGCGAAGCACCGCGAGGCGTTCGGCCACGCCATCGGCCGCTATCCGCTCGTGCGTGAGACGCTGGCGATCATGAAGGCCGAAGAGGCCGCGGCGCTCACGTCCACGTTCGAACTCGCCGCACTGGTCGACCGGATCGACACCGGCGCGGCCGGCGCCGAGGAGCAGGCGCTCTACCGGCTGCTCGTCAACGCCAACAAGTACTGGACGAGCGTGATGTGCAGCGACGTCGTGCATCGCGGCATCGAGATCTTCGGCGGCAATGGCACCATCGAAACCTTCTCGATCCTGCCCCGGCTCTATCGCGACGCGATCGTGCTGGAAAGCTGGGAAGGCAGCCACAACGTCCTTTGCATGCAGGTGCTCAAGGATGCGCAAAAACTCGGGCTGATCGACGCGGTCGACCGTCGCCTGCGCGCGTGCGTGGAGACGTGTTCGGGCGAGACCGCGAGCGAGCTGCCGTCGCGCTGGGCCGAGATCCTGAACGCGCTGCATGTTTGTCTGAGCGACGAGACGTACGCCGCCCTGCACATCAAACGGCACCTCGAATCGCTCATGCAGGCAACGCAGGTCGCGCTCCTGCTGGAACAGGCGTCGTGGGAATCGGCACGTGGCGAGACGACCGCAACGGGCGCCATCGCCGATTTCCTGTTCGACCGCCACCTTCGTTCCGGATACAAACCCGAAGAGGACGACGCCTACATGGACCGGATCAACGCCGTGCTGGGGGCCGATCTCGGTTGAAGTCAGGCTCATTCCGCTCATTGTTTTTTCACGGCTGCCCGGCTAAAACCGGCGCTCGATGCGGAGGCCGGTGGCCGTGAACATTCTGGATCTGGCAAAAAAACGAATCCTCGTGCTCGACGGCGCAATGGGCACGCAGATCCACGCCCTCGCCTTGCCTGAAGAGGCATGGGACGGCAACCTCGGATGCAGCGAGTACCTAAACCTCGTTGCGCCGGACAAGATCCGCGGCATTCACGAAAACTACCTCGCCGCCGGGGCGGATATCGTTGAGTCCAACACGTTCGGCGGGTCCGCGAACACGCTCGCGGAATACGACCTTCAAGCCCGAACCGAGGAGATCAACCGCATCGCCGCGTCGCTCGCCCGGGCGGCGGCTGACGCATTCTCGACGAAGGATCGGCCGCGTTTCGTCGCCGGGTCCATCGGGCCGGGGACCAAGCTCGCCACGCTCGGCCAGACGACGTACGACGTGCTCTACGAAGGCTATCGCCGCCAGATCGAGGGTCTGCTCGACGGCGGCGTCGATCTGCTGCTCATCGAAACCTGTCAGGACCTGTTGCAGGTGAAGGCCGCGCTCGCCGCGGCGCGCGACGCCATGGCGCACGCGCGCTCCGTACCGATTTACGTTTCCGTGACGATCGAGCAGACCGGCACGCTGCTGACCGGTACCGACATGCCGGGATGCGTGACCGTGCTGTCGGCGTTCGACGTGGACGTGCTCGGCATGAACTGCGCCACCGGACCGCTGGCCATGCGCCCGCATCTCGAAGTGCTCTCGCAGCGGTGGCCGGGGCTGGTCGGCGTATACCCCAACGCGGGCATCCCCATGCCGAGCGCCCTGGGCGTGCGTTTTCCCGAACAGCCCGATGAGTTCTCGCAGTCGCTTCGTCGCTTCGCCTCGGAAATGCGCATTCACTTTGTCGGCGGGTGCTGCGGCACCACGCCCGATCACATCCGCGCGCTGGCGGACGCCGTCGCGTGCATCGCGCCGCTCGACCGGCCCGTGGAGCGCGTCGAGGCGATCGGCAGCCTCTTCTCGTCCGTCGATATTCGGCAGGAACCCCCGCCCCTGTTCTTCGGCGAACGCGCCAACGCCACGGGTTCGAAGGCTTTTCGCGATGCGATGCTTGCGGGGCGGCACGACGCCGCGTTCGAGATCCTGTGTGAGCAGGAGGAGCACGGAAGCCACGCGGCGGATCTGTCCGTCGCTTACGCGGGGCAGGACGAACGCGCGCACATGGACGTGATGGTCGCGCGGGCCGCGCGCGAATGCCGATTGCCGATCATGATCGACACGAACTACGCCGACGTGGCCGAGCTCGCGCTCAAGCGCTATGCCGGGCGCGCC
>JADLEX010000133.1 GCA_020845895.1 Deltaproteobacteria bacterium
CGAGCTCCGCGCGCAGGGATTCGGAAAACCCGACGACGCCGAATTTCGACGTGGCATAGGCGCACATGCCCGGCGCGCCGGCGAGGCCCGCGGCGGACGCGACGTTGACGAGAACGGGATCGACGCCTCGTAAGAGATTCGGCAACAGCGCGCGCGTCACGCGCACCGTGCCCATCAGATTGATGTCGATCACGCGCTCGAATGCGCCCAGCGGCATGGACTCGAAGGGCCCCGCGTAGAGCACGCCCGCGCAGTTGACGAGGATGTCGAGGGCCGACGTTCCCGGGTGCTCGGCGAGACGGCGCAGAGCGTCGTCGTCGGTCGTGTCCGCCGTCAGCCACGTGACGCGCGGGCCATTTCCGGGCGTCGTTTGGCCTTCCAGTTCGGCGGCGAGCGAATGCAATCCGGCCTCGTCGCGATCGACGAGGATCAAACGGCAGCGGTGCGTGTGGAACAGATCGGTCGCCAGTCGCCGGCCGAGTCCGGACGCCGCGCCGGTGACGAGCGCCGTTCTGCCGTCGAGCCGCAGTCGCGGGCGGAACATGGTTGCGCCTCGAAAGCGACGCCGCGATCGATGGGCGATCCGGCGCCTGGGGATCGTTCTTCTAGCCGCCGCAGCAGGCGGTTCGTTCGAACACTTCGTCGTCGGTCATGTAGGTCGGGCCGGGCGTCGGCTCCGTGTCGTCATCGGCCGCGTCGTCGTCCGCCGCGTTGTCGTCATCCGTCGTGTCGTCGTCGCCGGGCGGATACGTCGTCGTGGTCGTCGTTGAGGTCGTCACCGTCGTAGTCGTAGCCGGACCGTCCTGCGTCGGAATGGGCGTGTGATAATTGCCGGTATTTCGTTCGTCGTGGTGGAAACCCTTGGACTCGATCGGCGTCGCGGCGCTCGCGGTCGTGCCCCATGCATAAAGCCAGCCCTCGCGCGTCCCGACGACGACATCGAGGTCGCCGTCTCCGTCCACATCGCCCACCGACGGCGACGCCACGTTCCAGCCCCCCGTGAATTTCGGCCAGCCGGGCGGCTCGTCGCCGTGACGGTCCCACGCGTGGATCATATAGCCGCCGGAGCCGATGATGATCTCGGCGTCGCCATCGCCGGTCAGATCGACGACGGACGGCGCGTTGAGAAAGAACCAGTCTTCGCCCGCGCGCGGAAAGTCGGGGAGGATGAATTTGAGCGCGCCGGTATTGAACGCATAAACGACCGCGTCGAAGGGATATCGCACGCCGCCGTCGGCGAGCGCGAGGCCGAAGCCCAGCGATGCGCCGGAGGACAACAGCTCCGGTCGCGGGTGACTGTCGAGGTTTCCGAATGCGAGGAAATTCATCGCGACCGCGCCGAGGAAATCGACCGAGTCCGAACCGGGTCCGAAGGGAAGCGTGAGGAAGATGTTTTCGAGCGTTCCATCGTGGCCGTAGAGCATCGGCATCGAGACGCCGGAATTGGTGGCGACCTCGAGCGTGCCGTCACCGTCGAGATCGGCCAATACGGGGCTCGTCGGCGTGCCCTCGCCGACGTAGGGCAGCAGGATGATGGCGGGCGACTCGAAACGCACGGGCCAGCCGGCCACGAAAGGTCCGTCGGGATTCAGGTTGCCATCGTGATGGATCGCGTAGGTACGACCGAGATTGTCGTCGCGCTCGTTGGTGCCGACGACGATTTCGAGCGTGCCGTCGCCGTCCAGGTCGCCCACCGCCGGTGTGGACACGATGCGCGCGGGGGCCGTGCCCTCGGGATCGTTCACACGCACGGGGAAGCCCGGCAGCATTTGGCCGTTCTCGCGCCAGACATAGAGGTAGCGGTCCATCGCCGCGACGATGATCTCGAATTCCTCGTCGCCGTCGAGATCGGCCAGCACCGGCGCCGAAAACGCGCCGTACTCCAGCCGCTCGCGCACGGCGCGCGCGTTCACGTATTGCGGGTCGAAGTACACCGGGAATCCCGCGCGAGGCACGCCCGCACCGTCCCACGCGCAGATCGCGCCGTCCATGGTCGTCACGACCACGCTTGGCAAATCGTCGTTGTGATCGAGATACCCCACCGCCGGCGCGCCCATGACCGAGTGACGGAAGTCGTCGGACACATCCCCCCCGGCATAAGCGGGCGCCCCGAGATGATTCGACGCGAGGTCCGCGTCGAGGTATTCGCGGCGCGGCGTGCGCACGGGCCAGCCGACGGCTTCGGACCCGTCGCCGCGAAACGCGTGCACGGTGCCGTCGCTGCCGGCCGCGACAATCTCGTACGCGCCGTCGCCGTCGAGGTCGGCGAGCTGCACCGAACTTTCGAGCGACGAGCCGAGGAACTTCGGGAACGACGGCAGGGTATCGGGATCGCGACGCAGGTACGCGATTTTTCGGTCCTCGCCCACATTGCCCAGGTTGTCCGTGACCACGAGACGCAGCGTGAAGCTGTAGCGGTTCTTGTCCGTCGGGTCCGCCTCGGCATCCACGCCCAGCGCGGAGGCGTTCACCGTGCACAACGCGCCGTCCACCGCGAGCGTCAGGCCGTCTTCCGAGCACAGCGACGAGAATTCGTCCGCGAGCGGCTCCGCGCCCGGCGCGACCTGGAGTTCCCACGCAAACGAGTTCGCTCGTGCCGCGTCGGCGAAACCGCGGACGTCAATCGTTGGCGAGGTGAGCGGATCGAAATAGTCGAACCAGGTGGGCGAGACGATCTCGGCCTCGGGCGGCATGGTCTGCTCGCCGACGCGATCGACGGCGGAGCGCGCATTCACCCGACCGTAGCCGAAGGACCACTCCCACCCCGGCTGGCTGGGCATGAGTTCGGGGTCGGTCATCGATTCGGGGATGTCGATGTCGTCCGCCGTCATCGAGAGGAGCTGTTTGATCTCGTTGGGCGATATAGGCGGATCGAGTTCGAGATCCCGGGCGCGCGAGTACAGCAGCCCCGCAACGCCCGACGTGATGCCCGTCGCGCCGCTGGAGCACGAGCCGTGCGACGCCGAGACGGTCGTGCGCGGTCCGTAGCCCGAGCAGTTGTTGTGACGCAGGAAGCTCGTGGCGTCGGAGCGGCTTTGCGTGTCGTGGACGACGGCCTTGACGTTCACGATGCGGGGCAGGGCGCTCGGGTAGTTGTTGTGCATGCTGTTTTCGTCGTTCATCGCGCCGATCCACGCGACGCCCGACTCGTAGGCGTAATCCACCGCGGCGCGCGTGGCGTCGGTGGCGTTCACGGTGCCGTTGGCGTGCTGGAGCACGCTCACGCCGTTGTCCACCGCATACACGGCCGCTTCATCCACGTGCACGACGTTGCCCGCGAAGTCGTCGGAAACGCGCAGCGGCAGGATCATGCAGCGCGGGCACGTACCGAGTCCTCCGCCGCCGTTGTTGGCCTTGCCCGCGGACCAGCGCATCTCGCCGCGCCCGTGGCCCGCGCGGGTTTCGTCCTCGGCGTCGGTGTCGTTCCAGAAAAAATCCCAGCCGCAGATATCGTCGATGTACCCGTTGCCGTCGTCGTCCACGCCGTCCGAGAAGATGCGGATGAAGTCGCCCGGGTCCGTTCGGTTGTTGCCGTTGGCGTCGTACACGCGCGAATCGCCGTCGTAGTCGCGGACGTTGACCGTGCCGTCGCCGTTCGTGTCGTAGACCTCGGCGCCTTCCGGCAGCGGCAGCTCGCCCGCGTTGAGCAGCAGCTTGTCGATCAGCTCCGAGTCGTCCCAATAAATGCCGGAATCCATGACGGCGATCACGATATCGGGGCGGCCGATCGTGACCTGCCACGCGCGGTCGGCGCTGATGCCGGACGGCAAGCCGAGTTCCTCGGGGCGGATCGTGTCGAGCACGTCGTCGGGGGTGTAGCTGATGAGTTCCCACGCGCCGTTCAGGTCGTCGGGCGGCGCGTCGCGCGGGTCGTCGTCCGGGCCGTTGGGCCAGTTGGGATTCGAGGCGAACGCCGCGCCGGCGATGAGCACGAACCAAATCCCCGCGGCGATGATGCGCCGTTTCGTCATCTTCACTCCGGAACTTGTCGGGAACGCGCGCGGCCAAGTTACCGACGTTCCACGGGCGTGTCAAAATGCCTTGGCCGCGCTCCTTGCGCTCGGACCGGCCCTGACTACAATGACGCGATTTTTCACGGAGACGGCTCATGAGCCGAGCACGAATTTCGGCGCTCTTGTTGCTCGCGGTCGCGATGGCCATCGCGTGCGCCCGGACGCCGAAGGAACAAACCGTCCGCTTTCTCATCGGAATGGATCGCTGGGGCGAAATCGCCCCGTGTGGGTGACCGTCCAAGCCGTCTGGCGGTCTGGCCAGACTCGTGACGATCCTGCAGAGGGAGCGGCAAGGCGGGCCGCTCCTGGCGATCGACGCCGGCGACACGCTCTATCCTCCCGCGAAGCGACGAACCCGCGCGCCGGAAGATCTGGAGAAGCGCGCGGCGTTTATCCGTGAGGTGTACGCCAAGGCCGAGTTCGACGCCGTCGTACCCGGAGAGCTGGACGTGTATCCCACGCTCGACGCGCTCGTGGAGTTCGGCAAGTCCGTGCCCATGATTGCCGCGAACATGGTGGACGCCGAAACGGGTGCGTCGATCTTTCCGGCGAGCCGCGTGGTCGAACACGCCGGCATGAAGATCGGCCTCGTCGGGGTTCTTGGTCCCAAGGCATTCGCGGGCACGCCCGCCAACGTGGATTTCGACGCGAAAATCTGGGCGGAGCAGCAATCGAACGGCGGCGCGGCGGCGCGCAAGATGCGCATGGCGAAACTGCGCGAGCAGATGGCGCAGGCGGCCAAGGACGACAAGGGCAAGGCGCAGGCCGAGGAGATCCTGAAAGTCATTCAGGGGGAAGGCGGAGAGGACGCCGGTGAAGACGTCGCGCCGACACCGCCGGAATACTCGGGCCGCAAGTTCCGGATCACGGACGGCGTCGCCGCGGCCAAGGCCGAAGCGGCGAAACTCGCCGGCAAGGCCGACCTGATCGTCGTGATCGGCCATATGGAGAAGGACGAGACCGACGCATTCCGCGCGGCCGTGCCCGAGATCCCCTTTATGATCGACGGTCACACCGAGTCGAAGTCGATGTTCGCCTCGGGGCAAAACGAAACCGGTCCCCCGAACATTCTTCGCGCGGGGAACCGCGGACGGGCGCTTTCGCTCGTCACGATCCGCATCAACAACGGCGTGATGACGTTTCAGGACCGCGGCAATCGCGAACGCGACGAATCGACGCTCAAGCGCCAGAAGAACCTGTGGGAGAAGCTGGTGCAGCAGGCGGGCGGCAAAGACCCGCTCGCCGAATTCCCAAAGGACGATCCGCGCTTCAAGCGCGCCGAACGCACCAAGGCCCTGATCGCCGAGACGGAAGCGAAACTGAAGCAGAAGACCGGCGAAAGCTGGTTCGAGACGAAGACCATCGGCCTCGACCCGGGCGTCGAGGGCGATCCCGAACTGCGCGCGAGGGAAGACGAACTCGATCCGCCGGCGTCGCGGGGACATTAGGCGAAAACGGCACAGCCGCCCCCGGCTGTGCCACATGTGGAACAGGCGCCCTCGCCTGTTCGGTTTTCACACGGTCGTCCGTGACCGTGCCACACGGCGGGACGCCATGTTCATCCGGCCATTTCAGGGCAAGAAACCGCACCTGGCCGCCGACGTCTTCGTCGCGCCGGGTGCGGTCGTGATCGGCAACGTGACAATCGGCGAAGGATCGAGCGTCTGGTACAACACCGTGATCCGCGGCGACGAGGGCGCGGTGACGATCGGCCGGCGCACGAACATCCAGGACCTGTCGATGCTGCACATGACCGGCGGGCGCTCGACGCTCACGATCGGCGACGAGGTGACGGTGGGCCACCGCGTCATCCTGCACGGCTGCACGATCGGCGATCGATGCCTCATCGGCATGGGCGCGGTCATCATGGACAACGCGGTGATCGGCGAGGGATCGATCGTCGCCGCGGGCGCGGTGGTGCTCGAAAACATGATCGTGCCGCCGCGCTCCCTCGTCGTCGGCATGCCCGCCAAAGTGAAAAAGACGCTTGGCCCGGACGAGGGCGAGCTCTTTCACTTCCCCGTGACCGCGGCCCACTACCGCGAGCGCGCCGAGCAGCATCGCGAGCTGCAGGAACCCTGATTCTCCCGCCCGGCAATCGACATTTTCGCGCACCGCGCCTATCGTGAACCCATCCGAAACAACGACGCGGCATCCGACCACACGCGTCGATGGGGTGCATCATGCCGGGGCCGCTCGAAATCGTTCTGACGCACGAAGACGTGACGTTTCTCAAGAAGCATCTGGTGCTCGACACGCGGCTCGAACGGCTTCTGCGCCAGGGGCAACGTCGGTCGGACGGCATCACGATCCGCGGAACGGAAGAGGAACTCCAGATGCTCGACGAGTTGATCGGCGAGCAGATCGAGCGGCACGACGCGATTTCCGACGGACTGGAGCGGGTTTCGAATCGCGTTCGCCGAACGCTGGCGGAAGATTTCGTCCTGCGAAACAAGGACCGCATCAGCGAGGAAATGGCCGCCGAGCTCGATGAAATTCCCGTTCCCGCCGAGGAACCGGAGGACATCGAGGCGTGTCTGATCGTCATCACGCCGCGCGCGCCGGCCATCGCGTGGGCGCGCACGATGCCCGAAACCGACTTCACGACGGATCCCGAAGCATGGGGGAAGTCGGCGTATCTGATTTCGTACGCGGTGCACCGGGAGAACTTCGAGGAGTGGCTCCGCGAGAGTTATGACGTGCTGTTCGAGAACGAGCTGCTGCCGTTTTTCGGCGGACAGGAGGTCGAGCCGCCGAAGTGCGAGAGCGTGGAAATGTTTCGCGAGTGGTTCGATGTCGAGCTCGTGCAGATCGTCTATGACGTGCGTCCGATCGATGAGGATGATCTCGACGGCCTTGACGATCTCGATGGCCTCGACGAGGTCGAAGACCTGGATGACGACGATGACGACGACGACGACGATAAAGGCCCGCATCACTGAAGCGGCACGCCGGGCCGATTGCGTTTGATGGATTCATGATGGTGGAAAGCGCCGGGAATTGCGGGAGTTCGGCATGAAGCGATGGATGACGATCCTGGGCTGCGCCGCGATCGCGTTGGCGGCGAGCGCGTGTTTTTCGATCACGACCAGCAGCTCCGGCTCTCCGGGCGGCGGAGGCCAGACCACGCCGACGGGCGGCGCGACGACGCAGGCGCGGGGTCTGGGGGCGAACGCGCCCGCGAAGCCCTGGACCGACGCGGGGAGAAGCGGCGGCAAGCCCGTGGCGGTCGATTCGCGCACCTATGTCGAGATCGCCGAACGCGTGAATCCGGCCATCGTCAGCATCTTCACCACCACCGACCTGCGCGTGGGCATCGGCGACCCGCTGGGCTTCTTTCGCGTGCCCGTCCCCGATTACGACATGCAGGCCACGTCGCTGGGCACGGGCTTCTTCATCAGCGAGGACGGCTTCTTGCTGACCAACGCGCACGTGGTGGCCAAGGCCGACGACGTGCACGTGTATCTGCACGAAAACTCCGAAGCCCACGCCGCGCGCGTGATCGGCGTCGATCCGGTCGCCGACCTCGCGCTGCTCAAGGTCGATTCCGACGACAAGTTGCCCTACCTTCGGCTCACCGATTCCGACCGCGTGGAGCGCGGCGAGATCGTCGTCGCGATCGGCAATCCCTTCGGGCTCGACTACACGATCACGACCGGCGTGATCTCCGCGAAAAACCGCGTGCTCTCGGCGGGCAGCCGCCGCGGGCTGTACGAGGACTACTTGCAGACGAGCGCGCAGATCAACCCGGGCAACTCGGGCGGGCCGCTGATGGACCTGCACGGCGACGTGGTCGGCATCAACACCGCCATCATCGCGGGCGCGCAGGGCATCGGGTTCGCGATCCCGTCGAATCTCGTGAAGGATCTGCTGCCCACGCTCGCGAAAAACGGGCGCGTGACGCGCGGGTATCCGGGACTCGGACTCGCGGACCTCAACCCCGCCCTCGCAAAAAAATTCGGCGCGAATTCGACGACCGGCGCCATGGTCGTCTCGCTCGATGCGAACGGACCCGCCGCGCAGGCGGGCGTGCAGCGCGGCGACGTCATCGTCGCGGTCAACGGCGAGGCGGTGCAAAACGCCCGCGAGGCATCCCGGCGCATCACCGCGGTCGAGGTCGGCCAATGGATCGATCTTGATCTCACGCGGCGCGGCGCTTCGGTCGGCGCGAAGTTCCGGCCCGTCACGCGCGGCAAGTGACGCACGAACGGGCGATTGGTTTTTTCGAGGCGCCGGTTATCATGAATGCGAACCGGGATGGAGAGCGTCGATGCGGCAGGTCGTGATGACTCGCGGCGAGGACGGATTCTGGGTGGTCGAGGTCCCGTCGCTGCCCGGGTGCGTTTCTCAGGGGCAAAGCCGGGACGAGGCGCTGGCGAACGTGCGCGATGCCATCGCGGCGTACGTCGAGGTTCTGCGCGAGGACGGCCTCCCGGTTCCGGAGGAGCGTTTCGACACGCTGGTCGTCGCGGTATGAGCCCTCCACTCCCCGTTGTGTCGGGGCAAGACGCGTTCGCACGCTGCAAAAAAACGGATTTCGATTTCGGCGCCAGACCGGCAGCCATATCATCCTCAGGCGCGACGAGCCGCCGACCATGGTCACGGTCCCCCATCACAAGGTTCTGGATCGGGGGACGCTTCGGGCCATCATTCGCCAATCAGGACTGACGGTGGACGAATTTCTCGCCGCGTTGTGATCGGCGCGAAGTTCCGGCCCGTCACGCGCGGCAAGTGACGCAAAGCGCCGCTTGACAATCGCCGCGCCCGGCGGCCAAATCCGCCAATTCCGCCACCCGTTCACGGAGTCGTCCCGATGAGCCATCGTTTCGCGTTTCCGGTTTTGCTGTGCGTCCTCGCCACCGGCCTCGCGGCCACATTCGTCGCTTGCGGCGACGATGACGACGACGAGGAAGAGGAAGACTCCGAGGCCGATGACGACGCCGACACCGGCCCCGACGTGTCGCTGGAAGACTGCGTCGAAGCCTTTTCGCGCCTGTACGGTCCCGAGGGATGTCAGGTGGCGATGTACGACGAGGCGACGATCGGGGAACTGTGTTCGGCTCGCCAGGGTCAGGCCGATGCGAACGAGTGCGTGATGGCGTTCTACGCCGAGAACATCGACTGCATCAACGCCGTCGAGTGCGGCGCGGACACGGCGGACGCCGACTACGCGGCCTGCGAGGAAGCGTTCCAGTCAGACGCAACGAAATGCTGAAATAACGCGTCGCGACGCCCAGTGTTTTGAACGGGCGATCAAGTGCGAATCGACCGTGTTTTCAAGGCCGATCGCGCTTGACACCCGTTTTTTGCGGGTGATACAGTCCGCGCCTCTTTGCGGGCTTTTTCTTTTCAGGACTGACGGTCGTGGAGCGCGAAGGATGAAGCGACGGGGGACGCGGTGTGCGTGGACGGCGACGGTCGCGTTCGGCGTTGCGTTCGCATGTTTCGCCGTCCCCGCGTCCGCCGACACGTTTGCGGGAATCGGTGCCGTCATCGACTATCAATACCCGCTCGATTCCGAAATGTGGGGCGCGACCATGACGGACAACGCATGGGGCCGCGACCTCGTGGGAATCGAGCATTCGGTCGGCGCGGACCGCAACCAGTTCTACACGTGGAACCGGCCCGACCGGCTGATCGCGCCGGGGCTGGAATGCCATTACGGCTGGAGCTGGGGACTGTCGCTGCACGGTGACGTGCGCTGGTTGTGGCTGTCGTGGGCGCCGAACCAGGATGTGGACATCATCATGGACCGCGTCGACGTGCCGTTGCTCGCCACGGCGAAGTGGAGCTTCAACAACGACGGTCGCTGGCGGCCGAACGTGTTCGCGGGCGGCGGCGTGCATTACGTCTCCACGCGGATCTTCGGCAAGGATCTGTTCGATCAGGCCCGAAATCCCAACTTCGACAGCGAGACGCTGCCCGAGCCCGACTCCGACGAAGCGGGCAACGCGCCCGAGCCGCGGCGCTGGCTAAAGGAATCGCGCGAATTCGCGAGGTCCGATTGGGCTCCGTCCGCTCACGCCGGCATCGGGCTCGATGTGGCGCTTCGCGAGAGTTTGATCCTCGCCGTTGCCGCGACGTATGACGTGGTGCCGATGGACACGATCGAGGCGGTGCTCGTCCGCGACGACGCCGACGAATGGCACTGGGTGGAAAAAGAGATTTCCGGAGACGGCGGCGGCATTCACGGCGCCGTGTCGATCCATTATCGCTATTGATTCCGCGCGCCGGTGCGAGCCGGGCGGGGATGTGGAGGACTGACGATGCGTTTGTGGTTCATCGCGCCGGTGATGGTCGCGCTGCTGCTCCTGGCCGGTCCCGCGTTCGCCGCGGAGCCCGAGACCGCGAAAGACCCCGGCGTGTCGGTGGATCTTTCGGGATACTACCGGGTTCGCTACGACAACACGTTCAATACGGGTTGGCGCTTCAATGAGGACTACCGCGACGGCGAAGACAACGAGGACAGCGACTGGTGGTCGTATTTCGACCAGCGCGTGCTGCTGCTGCCGACGATCACCGTCAACGACAACATCGTCCTCAAGACGCAGATCGACGCCCTTCGCAACGTGACTTTCGGCAACAACACGCAGGCCGTGATTCCGCAGGTGCACGTGACGCGCAACCCGGCCAACACCGAGAAGATCGAGACCGTGGAATTCGACGCGGCGCGCCTGTATCGCGGCAACGTCTTTTCGAGCAGCGCGTCGTCGAACGCGGGTTACTACGCGTACAACCGGAACAGCGGCGACGAGGTGCCCTCGATCGAGATGTCTCGCTTCTGGGCCGAGATCCTGCTCCCCAATGTCGGCTTCATGCGCTTCGGCCGCATGCCGTCGCAATTCGGCATGGGCGTGTTTTCGAACGACGGCCTGCCGACCAAGACCGAGTTCGGTTGGCAGGGTCTCGACAAGAATTACGGCGACACCTACGACCGCATCCTGTTCGGCACGAAGATCGGCCCCTACATTCCCGTGCTGCTGTATGACCGCGTGCTCGAGGGCGATTACAAGACCGGCGACAACGACGTGCACGAATTCGGTTTCGTGCAGTACCTGCGCGACATCAAGCTCGGCGGCGATCCGGCGAACGTGCTGAACGGCGGCCTGTACACGGTGCACCGCCGGCAAATGTCCACCAACGCCCGCGTGTTCGTTTACGACCTGTGGCTCAAGCTCAAGCTCGGCGGGTTCTCGATCGAAAACGAAGCCATCGCCGTGCAGGGCTCGTTCACGCAGATCGACGACGAGACCCTCGACGAAATCGAGGAAGCGGGACTTCCGATCGGCGAGGGTGGCGGTAAGATCGAGGTGTCGGCCTATGTCGACGCCGCGCGCATGAAGTTCGAAACGCGGAGCTGGGGCACGGGCGCGGAGTTCGGCTTCTCGAGCCCGGCCGACCCGAATCAGGAGACGGAGTTCGACCCGACCGCCGCCGCGGCCATCGCGGTCGCCGCCGCGCAGAAGGACGCCGACGAGGACGCGCCGGAAAACAGCATCGACTTCATCAACGCGGTCGTCGAAAACCAGGCCGCGTTCGGCAAGAAGGTCTACACCTTCCCCATGGACCCGGATTACGACGTCGATCTCATCATCTGGGAAGTGCTGATGGGCGGTGCGGTGAAGAACGGCATCTACGCGAAGGTCGGCGGCTACATCCAGCCGTTTCAGGAACTGCGGATCGAAGCCAACGTGATCCAGAGCTGGATCAACGAGAGCTGGAAGGGCGAGAACGGCGAGGACGCCGCGCACGACCTGGGCACCGAGCTTGATCTCGATATTTCCAGCACCGCGTGGGACCACTTCACCACGGGCGTGCAGTTCGGCTACGCGTGGCTCGGCGGATACTTCCAGGACGTTTACGGCGACAAGGAAAACATCTTCACGATGCAGATGCGGGCCGGCGTGACGTTCTGATCCGATTCTCCCATCTCGAAACAAAGGCCGGTCCCGCGACCGGCCTTTTTCATGATGCGGGCGCGAGGTCCGGGCCGATGGCCCTCAGTTGCTCAGATCGCACAGCAGCGATCCACCGTAAGCGAATCGATCCTTGGGCGCCTCGTTCAGGACGAGGTTCACGGCGCTCACATCACGGCCCAGTGCGGCGGCCGCCGATGTGGAAAACGCCGCCACCGCCTCCCGACGTTTGTTGATCTCCGGCAGCGTATGCATCGTGACCTCGACGTAGATCGGGCCGTCGCCGGGTTCGTATTGACCGAGAAACCGGGAGGGTCCGAACGCCGCGACGCGTACGTCCACGTACCGTCGCTCCGAACCGAACGCCGCCACGAAGGAATCCTGAAGATGGCGAAGCAGGTCGGCACTCAGATCGGCGTCTTCCATATTCGCGATCTCGACCCGGATGATCGGCATGAGCACACCCCACATGGTCGAAGAAGCCCATTTTGGCCGATTCGGCGCGCTTTCACAACGCGACGCGAGGAAGTTTGATCCGCGAAGACGTTACCGCGCGGCAAGGGCGTCGCGAAGCGCGTGGGCGAGTTGGTCGAGCGTGAACGGCTTTTGCAGAAAATCCGTTCCTTCCTCGAGAACGCCGTGCCGCGCGATGGTGTCGCCGGTGTACCCCGACATGAACAGCACGGGCAGGTCCGGACGAAGCGCGGACAGTGCGTCGTGGAGTTGTCGTCCGTTCATCTCGGGCATGATGACGTCGGTGAGCAGCAGATCGAATCGCCCCTCCCCAACGCGAACCCACTCGAGCGCATCGGCGGGTCGCCGAAAATCGACGACGCGGTACCCCAGCCGCTCCAGAAACTTCCGGGCCAGCGTGCGGACGGGGTCTTCGTCCTCAACGAGCAGGATCGACTCGGATCCCAGCGGTCGCTTCAATTCCGCCGAAGGCGATGCGGCCCCTTCCTCCGCCACGAGCGGCAGATACACACGAAACGTCGTTCCGACGCCGAGTTCCGATTCGACCTCGACGAATCCTCCATTCTGTCGGACAACCCCATACACCATCGACAACCCCAGCCCCGTGCCGCTGCCTTGGCCCTTGGTCGTGAAGAACGGTTCGAACACGTGCGGGAGAATCTCCGGGCCGATGCCGATTCCGGTGTCGGCGACGCCGAGCCGGACGTAGGTACCGGGCGCCGCGTCGAGATGGCTGCTCGCATAATCGTCATCAACAGTCGCCACGCCTGTTTCGACGCGCAGCACGCCGCCCCGGGGCATGGCGTCGCGGGCGTTCACCGCGAGATTCACGAAGACCTGCTCCATCTGGTGGGGATCGACCTTGACCTTTCCCGATTCGGCGCATGGGGCGAAGAACAGTTCGATGTCCTCGCCGATCAACCGCTTGAGCATCCTCGTGGAGCCGGCGACGAGCTCGTTGATGTCCACCACGCGCGGGGCCATCATCTGCTTGCGGCTGAAGGCGAGAAGCTGCGCGGTCAGCGAAGCGGCGCGCTCCGCGGCCTTCTTGATCTCGGACAGCTCGTCCGGCACCGGGGTGCCGGGGGGCGAATCCGACATCAGCAGGTCGGCGTTTCCGCCGATGATGGTGAGCAGGTTGTTGAAGTCGTGCGCCACGCCGCCGGCCAGGCGGCCGACGGCTTCGAGTTTGATGGCCTGCTGGAGCTGGTCTTGAAGCCGCTCGGCCCGGCGGTCAGCCTCGACGTCGCGCGTGACGTTCCGGATGATCCCGAACATGGTCGCGGGCGTGCCGGCGGAATTGAAACTCAGGTCGCCCTCGCCGCGAACCCAGTGTGTGCTCCCGTCGGACTTTCGAACGATCCGATAGATTTTGTCGAAGCGCTGTCGATTCCCCAGCACCTCGTCGCGAAAATAAACGGCCATCATCTCGCGGTCGTCGGGATGAACGATGTCGAGCCAGCCCTCGATTGTTTTGCGGTGATCCGCTGCGATGCCGAAGACGGTGTCCAGCGCCTCGGAACATGTCCATTGGCCGGTCCCGACATCAAAAACGTAATGGCCGAGCTGCGCGGCCTCCTGCGCCTGACGGAGCAACGCCTCGCTTTCGAGCAACGACTTTTCCGCGACCTTGCGGTCGTGGATGTCCATGCAATGACCGATGTAGCCGAGAAACCTTCCGTTCGAGTCGTAGCGAGGCGTGCCGTCGTCGAGAATCCAGCGATACTCGCCCCGCGCATTTCTCAGTCGGTACTCCATGCTGAACGGTTGTCGTCGGTCGAATAACGAGACGTAGGTTCCGACGCACCGCTCCAGGTCCTCGGGATGGACGCCATCGGCCCAGCCGTCGCCGAGTTCCTGGTCCAGAGTCCGGCCCGTGAAGCGCATCCACGTCTGATTGAAATAGTCGCACTTCTTGTCGAGACCCGAAGTCCAGATCAGGACACGCCCCGCGTCGGCGAGCGTGCGGAATCGGGACTCGCTTTCGCGCAGCGCCGCCTCGGCGCGAACGCGAGCGGTGATTTCGCGAACGATGACCAGGGCTTCGTCGTCCCCGGCACGCACCATCCGGGCTTCGAACGAGCGCACGTCGTCGCCACCGAACGTCAGCTCGTATTCGAACGAGCGCGATTCCCCCCGTTCGAGCACCGCGCCGACGTTCGCCATGAAGGCGTCGGCCACCTTCGCGGGCAGCGTTTCACGAACGTTCTTTCCCAAAAACTCGTCGGGTCTCAGGTACAGCCGATCGGAATCCGGCGCGTGAAAATCGAGATGAACGCCCTCGCGCGAAATGCGGAACATGAGGTCGGGCAACGCGGCGAGAATGGACTCCGCGCGTTCCTCGCTCCGTCGCAAACGATCAGTCGTTTCGATTTCACGTTTCCGCTGCAATCCGAGCTCGGCGACCATGCGGGCAAGGTGCGCCAGAAAGAGCAGAGCGGGGCGGAACTTTTCAGGTCCGATCACCGGGATCTCGCGGAACGCCTTGATGTAGACGTCTTCGTCGAGACCGAACTCGCGGGCGTTTTCGCGGAAACGCGCCTCGACGGCGGCATCGGGGGATTTCGTGAACAGTTGCCCCACGAAGGCGTTCGCCAGATGTTCGCCGTCGATGACGATGGGGACGGAGGCGTCGGTCAGGCCCTGTGGGCAGGTGTAAACGACGAATGGATCGCCCGCCTCGAGGCGCTCGCGAATCGCGAAATCGCTCTCGATGCACTGACGCGCGATGTCGGGATGGCGGCGATGGAAGTCGGTGCAAATTCGCTGCCATCCCGAACCGGTCAGGATTTCGCCGTCCGACGCGATAATGGCCGAGGGGATGCCGGCGGCCGCGTAAAGATGGTCCGTCAACTCCTGAAGACGTGGAATTTCCACCAGATCTTTCAGGCGGTATCGCACGCACACCTCACGGCCAATGCAAACGGCAAAAAAAGGCGGAACAAACCCCGTAATTTCAATATCGGTTTTTTCCCCGCCCGGCATGAGTCCCGGCCGCGTTTTCACGCCGATGCCGCGATTGCGCGCGGTTCCTTGACAGTCCCGAAACGCGGCCCCTAAGATCGACAACCCTCGCGCCCGCGCGGGGGAAACCATCCGAAACACCAAGCCGACAAGTCCGACGAAGGGCGCGGAGGACGCCGTGAAAGCGATTCGTGTGCTGATGGTCGCGTTGGCGATCGCCATCCCGGTTTCCGCCGGCGCGATCGACGTGCAGAATTTCAAGCCGGGCATCGGCACGGAAAACCTCGTGATGCTCTACGAGGCGAACGGCCTGAAACAAGGGCAGTTCGGCGCCTCGCTCACCGGCAACTATGCGTCGAACCCGCTCTTGTTCACGTTTCCGGACAACACGGATCTGCGCGTCATCGACACGCAGGTGACGGGCGAATTCGCCGCGTTCGCCGGCGCCTTCGACTGGTGGACGATCGGCGTCGCGGCGTCGAGCGTGTGGGTCGCCGGGCGCGACCTCGACGCGCCGCTCAACCCCGACTTTCCCGAGAGCGAGTTCGAGGCCGACAGCGGCTTCGGCGACGTGCGCGCGATGATGAAGTTCACCGTTCTTCGCAATAAGCCGGATTCGGTCGGTCTTGCGATCGTGCCGCTCGCGACGTTTCCGACCGGCAAGGCCGAGGTCTATTCGGGTTCCGAAGCCGTCAATGCCGGCGGGCGTCTGGTAATCTCAAAGCGATGGGACCGCGTGAACATCGTGCTCAACGGCGGCTATCTGGTCATGGGCGACGCCGATGGCGCGGACGAGGGTTTCGACCCGGCGGGGCAGGCGCAATTCGGCGCGGGCGTGTCGGTGCATCTGCATCGTGCAGTGGATGTGATCGGCGAGATCTACGGCCACACGGTCGACTACGGCGTCGAGGAACTCGAGGCCGAGGTGCCGACCGAGGCGCTGCTCGCGGGCAAATTCTACGCGGGCCCGATGGTGTTCACGGCGGGCGGCGCGGCGGGTATCAACTCGGGTATGGGAAATCCCACAGGTCGCGCGTTCCTGGGTGTCGCGTTCACCTATCCGAAGATTGACCGGCGGCTCCCAAAGGAAGGCGGCGTGGCCGGGATTCCGCTCGACAGCCCGGATCACGACACCGACAAGGACGGCCTCTCGAACTACGCCGAGAGCAAGAAATACATGACCAACCCCCTCGATCCCGACACCGACAGCGACGGCTTGAAGGACGGCGAGGAGGTCAACACGTACAAGACGGATCCGCTGCAAAAAGACACGGATCGCGACGCGCTCTACGACTTCGAGGAGGTCAAGGTTCACGTCACCGATCCGCTGAACAAGGACACCGATGGCGACACGCTCGTCGACGGCGTCGAAGTCAAGCAGTACAAGACGTCGCCGACCTCCGTGGATACGGACGAGGATCGCGTCCCCGACAATCTCGACGGCGCGCCGCTCGAACTCGAGACCGACAACGACATCATGGACTGGGACGGCGTGCCCGAGATCGTGCTCGCCAAGAAGCCGTCGGGCGTCGTGCTGACCGATGCGTTCGTCTGGGTGCCCGCGTCGTTCGCGTGGACGGGCGACGACAAGGACCGGCTTGGCGCAACCGACGAGGCGTACATCCGCGACATCGCCGCCGTGATGGCCGATTACCCGAAAATCAAGGTCGAGGTGCAGGGCCACGTCACCTTCGGCGGCAATCCGCAGTTCAACCAGTGGCTCTCGACGCGCCGCGCCCAGGTCGTTCGCGAGGCGATCGTCGGCGCGGGGGTATCGCCGGATCGCGTCATCTTCCGCGGATACGGGGCGGATTTCCCCGTCGCCGCTCCCGACACGGAGTTGGGAATGAAGATGAACGATCGCATCGAGATCGTCATCACCGAGCAGTGATCGCCCCGCATCTTCGTGGCCGGCCGCTCCGTACCGGGGCGGCCGGTCGCTGTTTGGCGCACCGCACTGGACCGTTTTGCCGCGCACGTCACAAGACGGACCGATCTCCTTGCGGGACCGCGCCCGTTCTGATACGAATTTGATGTTCGACCATCGAGGACCCTTCAGGAGGTGCCAGGCATGCTTCCGTACAATCCTGAGCCCTACGAGGATCGCGAGTAAGCGACGGCGGCGCGCGCCGGGGCCGTCCCGTCTCGACGAGGCGGGCGCCCCGACGGCGACGTTCGTTTCCGGATCGCCGCGCATGGCCGTCCTTCTCATCAATCCCTACATCGTCCATCCGTTTCCCTCGCCGTACACGCCGCTTGGCGTGGGGTATCTGGCCGCGTACCTGCGCGAACACGGCATCGCGGCCGAAGTCCTCGATCTCGCCAATAACCGCATGAGTCTCGGCGCCCTGCGCGCCCACATCGAAAAAACGCGCCCCAGCCTCGTCGGAATGTCGGTGCATTACTCCAACCTGCGCTCGTCCGCGAAGATCGCCAAAATCGCCAAGGAGGTGTCGCCCGAGTGCGTCACGGTGATGGGCGGATCGTGGCCGTCGTCGATTCCCCACCGCATCATTGAGGGCGTGCCCGAGCTCGACGCGTGCGTGCGCCACGAGGGCGAGGCCACGCTGCTCGAAATCGTCCGGCGCATGGAAGCGGCGGGCGGCGCGACGCGCCTCGACTGGGCGGGCATCGCCGGCGTGACCTGGCGCGGTCCCGACGGCCGCGCGCGCAACAACCGCGACCGCGCGCTCGTCCCCGATCTCGACGCGCTGCCTTCTCCATACCTCACCGAGGGCGTGTACGACCTGACCCGCTACAAGGTCGGTTCTCTGCTCACAGCCCGCGGCTGCCACATGAAGTGCGGGTTCTGCGCCGCGCGCGAGGTGTATCAGGGCGAGCTGCGCCTTTCGGGCGTCGATCGCATCGTCGCGGAGGCGCGGGTGATCTACGAGGCGGGCCTGCGCGAATTCGTCTTCTTCGACGACACGTTCTCGATCCACCCGAAAAAGTCGCTGCCGCTGCTGCGCGCGTTCCGCGACGAAATGCCCGACGTGGCCCTGCAAAGCAACGCGCGCTTCGACAGCGTGAATCCCGAGCTGCTCGCCGAAATGAAGGCGGCGGGATTCTACATTCTCAACCTCGGCCTCGAAACGATCACAAAGGCGACCGTGAAGGCGATGGCCAAAGGGGTGAACGAGCAGCAGGTCGAGAAGTCGCACGCGTGGATTAAGGAGGCGGGCATCAAGACGCTCATCAACCTGATCGTCGGCCTGCCCGGCGACGACCGCGACGCGATCATGCGCACGTTCGAGTTCGCCAAGACGCTGGGCGCGAACGTGTACACGGTCCACGTGCTGCGCCCGTTCCCCAACACCGACCTGTACCGCAACGCCGTTCACCACGGCCTGTCCTTCGCCACCGACGAGGGCATGCTTCTGCGTCGCGCCGACACCGAGGAAATGCGTTACGAGGAGATGCTCGACCTGGCGAAATACGCGGGCGACTACTTCGAAATGGGCGACTTCTACAACAAGATCCTCATGGCCGAGCGCATCGACATCTACGGCACGCACCCGACGCGCTCGCTGATGGGGTGAGAGATTGAAGATCGAGATTGACCGGGAAGTGGACGCGCTCTATATCACGCTCGCCGAGGTTCCCGTGGCGCGGACCTCCGAAGCCGGAGCGGGTGTGCAGCTCGACTTCGACGCATCGGGTCGCCTGATCGGCGTTGAAGTGGTCGGAGTTTCCGAGAAAAATTCGCGGGAGGATCTGGCAGTGTTTACGGCCAGGAATCTGATTTCCGACGCCGTCTGATTCGGTGCCGACGAAACACCCTTAATCGGCTCTCGCCATCGCCGTGACCACGCTTTGCAGGTACGCGCAGCCCGGCGCGGATCGCAAACAGAAGTAACGCAGCTCGCCGCAATCGCCGCCGTCTTCCCCGCACCCGCAATCGGGGCTTTGGCGCGCGAGCAGTTCTTCCGCCGACTCGTCCCGCCACGAACCCAGCCGCACGCGCTCGCCAAGATCGTCGAGGTACGCCGAGCCGTCCAACGCGAACACCATGGTCCCCCGAATGCCGCCCGCGCGTCGCGTGGCGAAGCCGTTGAACAGGCGTTGCAGCGACGGTTGCAGGAACTCGCGACGCAATCCCTGCGAGAGGCACGCGCGATTGACGTCGACCAACGTCGCGGGCTCGACGCGCCCTCGAATGTCGATCCAAACGTTGGGACCCTCGACGATGTCGCGTTCGCTGTAGTCGTCGAAGTGCACGCGGTGAAATTCCGACAGATCGGGCAGTTCGGGAGCGGCGTCGCCGGGCATCAGCGTCACGAGCAGGTCCGCGTCGATGCCGCGTTCGCGGTGCGCCCGCATCCGCGCGAGGCTCGATGCGGCATCGCCGTCATGCTCGAGCAGCGCCTTGAGATAGATCCGGTTCCGTGACGAATAAAAGATGTCGCGGTGCCGCGCGAAGATTTCGTCGAACCCACCGGGGAGTTCGCGAGAACGCACCAGCAGGAAAAAATACATGTCGTCGCGCTCGGTCAACGGACGCAGGGCGTCGATCAGCGACTCCAGCGGCTTCTCGCTCCCCAGGTCGTCGAGCACGAGCAGCGGAAACTGCGTGGACTTCGCCGCGATCATCGCGACGAGGCGCGCCATCGCCGACGGATCTACGGATGTTGCGCCGTCGAAATCGACGCGCGCCATCTTGATGAGATGCGGCGCGTACGCCTGCGGCACGAAACGATCGGCCGCCTCGGGAATCTCCTCGCCGGGCAGCGGCTCGCGCACGCTCACGTTCGCCGTGCGCGTGTAGGTGAAGTAGTACTCGGACGAGACGACGCGGGTGTGCGGGCGCGCGACGGTCAGCACGCGGTCCTCGCCGTCCGTGCGCACGCGAAATCGATGCTCTGTGATGGGCGCGTCCATTGCCGTCCTTCCGATCGTGACCGCGCGGTTGCCTCGCGCGGTCGATTTCGTTCAATGTGGCCGACATACTAGATCGCCCGCGCATCCCGGCAAACCCCGGCGTGCGTTTTGGGCGAGGCGGGAGACAAAGTTGGGCGAAAGTCGGCCGGCCGATACGGTCGTCATCGGCGGCGGGTGCGTGGGGCTTTCCGTCGCGCACGCGCTGGCGCGATTGGGGCGAGGCGGCATCGTGCTCGTCGAGCGTGAGGCCGTGCACGGCGCGGGCTCGACGGGCCTCGGCGCGGGCGGCGTGCGCGCGCAGTTTTCCACCGACATCAACATCCGACTTTCGATCGAGTCGATGCGGATCTTCGCCGACTTCGAACGCGAGACCGGCGCGCCGCTGGCGTACGAACCCATCGGCTACCTGTTTCTCGCGGCGACAGACCATGCGTGGCGAGAACTTCACGAAAACAACGCACGCCAGCGTGCGCACGGCGTTCCGGCCGATCTGCTTTCACCGAGGGATGTCGCGGCGCGGTTCGGTTTTCTCGATTCCTCCCGTCTTTGCGGCGCGGCGTGGTGCCCGGTGGACGGCGTGACCGATCCGCACGCGGTCGTGCAGGGCTACGCGTCCGCCGCGCGGCGGCTCGGCGTCGAGATGGCGATGTCCACCGCCGCGCGCGCGCTGCGTTTCGATGCCGCACGGTCCGCGTGGATGATCGAGACGGATCGCGGCGGGATCACGGCGCAAAACGTGGTGATCGCCGCGGGTGTGTGGTCGCCGGCTCCGGCCGCGAGCGTCGGGGTCGATCTGCCGATCCGTCCGCTGCGGCGTGTGTGCTTTGTCGCGCGGGCCGACGATGCGCCGAGCGACCTGCCTTTCGTCATCGATACCGCAACGGGATTCTGGATGCGGCCCGAGACCGGCGGCGTTGTGATGGGCATGCCGCGCGCGGACGAGCCGCATTCGTTCATTCTCGACATGGACCTCGACCTGTGGACCGACGTGCTGGACGCGGGCTCGACGGTCGCGCCCTTCGTCGCGGGCGCGCGGCGCACCGGCGGCTGGGCGGGGCTCTACGAGATGACACCGGATCTGCACCCCATCGTCGGCGCGGTTCCGGGTCGCCCTGGGATGTTCGTCGCGGCGGGTTTTTCGGGGCACGGGTTCATGCACGCCCCGGCGGTCGGTCGCCATCTCGCTCACCTGATCGCCCATGGCCGTTCAGCGCTCGACCTGACGCCGCTGTCACCCGCGCGTTTCGCCCGATCCGGTTTCGTTTCCGAGACCCGCTACGTCTGAAAGCGGGGCGAGTCCAGCCTTGGGCCGAAACGGGGAATTTTCTTGACGGCGGGGGGTGAAAATGTTACCCAAATCGCCTTGACGCCGGAAAAACGGACCTCGTTCGAGGTTGGTTTTCGCTCTGGATTCACCGCTCTACCAAGGAGAATCGCCATGAAGAAGTTGCTCGCTCTCACCATCGTGGCCGGTCTTCTCGTCGCTTCCGTCGCGTTCGCGCAGGTGTACGAGAAGGGCATGAACATGTTTGAAATGGCTGGAAAGATCGAAAAGTATGAAAACTACGACACGCCGAAGGAAGGCGGGCTGATCGGCCGCCTGTACGTCTATCCGCACGGCGGAGACCCGGCCAAGGACTCCAAGAAGATCTACATCACCAAGGAAACTGAAATCGTGAAGAAGGAAGGCGGCGCGGGCGCGGCCTCCGACCTGACCGCCGGCGCCGTGGTGCTCGTGCGCTACAAAAAGGTCAACGACGACATGCTGCGCGCCTCGAAGGTCGAGCTGAAGTAAGCTCCCGAGGCAGTTCGATCCCACGCGGGAAGCCGGTTCGCCGGCTTCCCGTTTTTCGTCGGGCTCCGGGCCCGGGATCACCGTCCGCCGGCGTCAGCAGCCGCAGCCCGACCCCGAGTCGTCATCGTCGCCGTCACCCGCGTCCGACACGTCGTCATCGGTCGCATCGTCGTCGGCGTCATGGTCGCTCGCGTCATCATCATCCGACGTGTCGTCGTCAACGTCATCGTCGGTCGCATCGTCGTCGGCGTCATCGTCCGTGGTCGGCGCATCGATATCCTTGGGATTCAGGTAATCCGTGAAGCGGCCCAGCCAGTAGGCCATCAGATAGTCGCTGCCCGTGTAGAGTTTTTGCGGCAGATAGCCTGCGCAGGTCATCAGGTACGGCGACCGCTGCCACGTGTAATCGCGACGACAGCGGTGCTCCATGTCATATCCATCCGCGGCCTGCAACTCGAAGTCGAGTCCGATGAGATCGACGAGCCAGTCGGGCAGGTCGGCGAGAATGTCCGTCAGCGCTTGCGAAAGCGGATCGACGCCGCCCGGCGGCGGACCGGGATCGACGTGGATGTCGTTGTTCGGCCAATTGGTGAACGCGGCGAGCTGCGCGACGCCGTCCTGCATGAGCGCCTCGGAGTTTTCGCAACGCCCCGCGCGCTCGCAGCCGAGCAGGTACACGTAGTCGAAAAACGTCTGGTGGCCGTCGTCCGCATACGACCGCACCACGCGGTCGAACACGTCGAAATAGAACGCCAGACGGTCGGGGTCCTCCTCGAACAGGAAGAGCGTCATGTAGTTGTCGTGACGCAGGTTCATCGCGAAGTATTCGTTGTAGCGGTTGTAGATGGCCCAGGAAGACAGCGGCAGCAGGGGTTCCTCGATCGCGTACACCCGGTCGTACTCGTCCCAATATTTCTGATCGCCCAGAATCCGCGCGGCGACCAGCGCGAACGCCAAACGTTCGGACCCGCTCAGGTTCGGCGCGGCCGTGCTGGGGATGCCTTCCTCGGTGATGATAAACCAGTTCTGGTCGATCAGCGCGTCGATCACCTCGCGCACCATCGACTCGATCATGGCGCGGATGCCGGGGTCGTCCACGAGTTCGTGCACCATCCCCATTGCAAAAAAGAAACCGACGTGCTGGTCGGAGCTGCTGTTCGACAGCCAAAACGTGCCGAGCCACGCGCCCTCGCCGATACGAAACCAGTCGAGGCCCGACACGTCGATCCAGAAGGCGGCGTCGGCAAGCGGGCCGACGTAGCGGCCCACATAGCCCGGTCGCCCCGTGACGAGAAGATGGTTCCGCAGGGTTTCGATCGCCTTCGCGACGTTTTGCCGGGCTTCGTCCTCGCCGGTCACGGCATAGCGGAATGCCTGCGTGACCGCGTAGGTCGAGGTCCACATCGTCGAGTCGCCCTGGCCCTGGTAGAACGCGACCGTGTCCCAGGTCGATTCGTTGTAGATGACATCGACGATGCCGCCGTAAGCGGGCACGTGCCGCGCCTGAATCTCGTCGTCGTATGTCTCCGCCTTGGCGAGCAGGTCGGGATCGACGTCCTGCGCCCACGCCGGCGACGCGCAGACCATCGACGCGAGAACGAACATTATCCGCAAGAGCTTCATGAACGGGTACTCCGCCGTGGAAACGAGCCACAATCTTATCAGGGCGTGCGGTGCGATGCCAACGACGTTGGTGGGCCCCAAATCCGCGATTGATTTTGATCGGCAATAAAAAACCTCGTTGAATCCGGTAGGATGGCGTTGCTGAGACGCTCCGCAGATTTCACCAACGAGGTGATTCCATGATCGCGCAAACCGTCCTTC
>JADLEX010000134.1 GCA_020845895.1 Deltaproteobacteria bacterium
AGCGTGCCGCGCAGCTTGTTGACGACGAGCGTGGCGAGCGCTTCGCCCTCGACATCCTCGGCGATGATGAGCAGCGGCCGACCGGAGCGCGCCACGGCTTCGAGCACGGGCAGAAGATCCTTCATGCTGCTGATCTTCTTTTCGTGCAGCAGCAGGTAACAATCCTCAACGATCGCTTCCATCCGCTCGGGATCGGTCACGAAGTAGGGCGACAGGTAGCCGCGATCGAACTGCATGCCCTCGACGACTTCGAGGGTGGTGTCCATCGACTTGGCCTCTTCGACGGTGATGACGCCTTCCTTGCCGACCTTGTCCATCGCCTCGGCGATGATCTTTCCGATCGTCTCGTCGTTGTTGGCCGAGATGGTGCCGACCTGGGCGATCTCGTTCTGGTCCTGGGTCTGGCGTTTGATCTTGTCGAGTTCCTCGAGCACGATCGTGACGGCTTTGTCGATGCCGCGCTTCAGCTCCATCGGGTTCGTTCCCGCGGCCGTCATCTTGAAGCCCTCGCGATAGATCGCCTGGGCCAGAACCGTGGCCGTGGTGGTGCCGTCGCCGGCGATGTCCGAGGTCTTGCTCGCCACCTCGCGCACCATCTGGGCGCCCATGTTCGAGAATTTGTCCTCGAGCTCGATCTCCTTGGCGACCGTGACGCCGTCCTTGGTGACGTTGGGCGCGCCAAAGCTCTTGTCGAGAATGGCGTTGCGTCCCTTGGGTCCGAGCGTCACCTTCACCGCGTCGGCCAGCGTATTCACGCCTTCCAGAATCTTCGTACGGGCTTCCTGCCCGAACAGGATCATTTTCGCAGGCATAAGCGGTCCTCCTTAAAGCCGGAATTCGGCGAGGGTGTTGGTTATTTCTCGATGACGCCGAGGATGTCGTCCTCGCGCATCATGAGGAACTCATCGCCGTCCACCTTGATCTCGGTTCCGGCGTACTTCGAGAACAGGACGCGGTCGCCGACCTGGACGTCGAGCGGGGCCACGTTGCCGTCGTCTTTCTTCTTGCCTTTTCCCACGGCGACGATCTCGCCCTCCGCCGGTTTTTCCTTCACCGTGTCGGGGATGATGATGCCGCCCTTGGTCTTCTCCTCCTCGGTGAGGCGCTTGACCAGTACTCGGTCCTGCAGGGGTCGAATCTTCATGGCGTTCTCCTTTCGACGTGTCGCTTTCCGAAGCGCAAACAACCCGTTGGCCCGACGTCCTCCACGGACGCCAAGCAAAATAACTCGATGAATGTGTCTGGTCGGCTCCCGCTCCGTCGGCTTTCCCTCGTCGGCACGAGCAAAGGCCGCTCCCCACGGGAACCGTGCGGAAACGTATGCATGGATTGAACCTTGTCAAGAGGCGATGCGAAAAAAAGTGAACGAAACTCGCGTTTTGATGAGGCTTTTCGCGAATTTACTGGAAAACCGTCAGTTTCGGGCGCAACGGAAACCGACGTGGTCGCTCACGCCCTCGGGAGCCTCGGCGTTGCGGTGCGAAAGACGCAGCTTCGTTTCATAGAAGTCGTGACGCCAGGCGCCGCCTTTGGCGATCCTCATGGACCCGGTCTCCGGCCCTCCAGGATTCGACTTCGGGCTCACGGAGTAGTAGTCCGCGCCGTAGTAATCGGCGACCCACTCCCACACATTGCCCGTAAGATTTTGAATGTCGTAGGGACTCGGGGTATCGGCAAACGCGGTGACGGGCGCTGGTAATGCGTATCCGTCGTCGCGGCCCTGATCGTCCCAGTTCGCCAGCGTCGGGTCCCATTCGTCTCCCCACGGATAAACGCCGGAGCCGTTACCCCGTCCCGCTTTTTCCCATTCCGCCTCGGTCGGAAGTCGCTTGCCTCGCCATTCGCAGTATGCGTCCGCCATGAACCAGTTGACGCCGATCACCGGCGTATCCCAGTTCAGGTCCAGGTCGGCGGGCTCGATGGCCGGCGTCGCGCAGGCACCCGCCTCCATGCATTCGTTGTACGCCTCGAACGATACCTCGGTTCGGTCCATCCAGTACGAGTCCAAATGGACCCGATGGATCGGCATTTCGTCGGGATAGCACATCGAATCGACCGCGGGGTCGCAGCCCACCCATGTCGGACCGTCTTCGATACGCACCATGTCGCACACATCCACCGGCGCAGAGCGGCCCACGACGGCATCTCGGCCATCCTCACGGGCGATGACCTGAAAACGAAGGTCATCCTCGCAGGGGAGAAAATCCGTGACCGCGTCCCGGACCGATCCGGAGACCTCCGCGACCAGACCATGTTCGCCGTTCGAGCCGAGCCGCTGGATGACGAATGCACCGGGGTCGTGGCTGTAGGACCAACGCAGACGCAGAGTGGTCTCGCCGATCACCTCGACCACGAGATCGCTCGTATTCGCATCGTCCGAATCACCCGTCTCGGTCCCGGAGTCCGCATGTTCGTCCGCTTCCGTCCCAACGGCGCCGTCGGACGCGCATCCGACGATCAGAACAAAAAACGTGACCATGCAAACTAAAAATGTCGAATATCGACGGCGAATTTGGAACCACATATGCCACCCTCCAACCGATCGTGTTCTTTTTTTGCGCTCTCAACGGTTGGAATCGGCAGGGAGGGATCGAACCAAGAGAAAAATGTAACCTACGGGTGCAAATTGCGCGATTCGGTCCAGCTTTTCCGCGATCAGCAATCCCCATTTGTGTAACGATCGACCCAACGCCCAGCCCAAGTGCCAGTTCCCCAGGCGGTCGAGCGCGTCGAGCAACCGAGGCCATCGGACGCGCGCGGTACTCTTGCGAAAACCAAAGGCGGCGAAAATGGCGGTCTTGAGCGCGAGCCGTAACGCGTGCGCCGGAAAGAACCACAGGAAGTGGAACACCCACGAAAAAAAACCGCCCATCGGACGCAGGTCCCGCAGTTCGAGCCCGGCGCCGCGAGCAAGTTCTCGGATGTCTTCCTGGGTGTAGCGGCGGAAACCGTGTCGACCATAAAGAGGATACGACCAGGTTGCGGGAACGACGATGAGCGCTCGTCCGCCCGGGGCTAGTACCGCGGCGAGCTCGCGCGTGACAAGCCGGTCGTCTTCGAAATGCTCGTAAGCCGTCAGCGAAATGGCGAAGTCGTATTCGCCGCCGAGACGGGAAAGTCGATGGGCGTCGATCTTCGTGAAGGAGCGGACGAAGTCGTCCGGGACTTGTTCGATCTCCCAAGTCTGCTCCGTGATATCGACGCCCATGTAAGTGCCACGCACGCCGACGTCGAGGAAGAAGAGGGCGTAGCGCCCCGAGCCGCAGCCGATGTCGAGGATGCGCGCGGGATTCGGGCAATACCGCCGGATGTAGTCCGGCGTCATTAAGGAAATGCGTCGACGAAACGGCGATCCGTAGAACGCCTCGTCGGTCTTGCGTCCCGAGAACTGCATGGCGTCGTATAGCACAAGGGAGGCGAACCGCGACAGGGCCGCGTCTCGCCGACGCGTGGGAATTGACGACAGTCGGCGAAATTTCGGATGATGTCGTGATTTCCGTCATGGTGCGTACCACTCAGTATGGATAGGTTTTGCGCAGGCACGATGTCCGTGTCCGCAAACCCGATAACCTACGACGACAGGAGTTCCCATGCGACGATTCGGAAAGTGGCTATTCGTTCTCACCCTGATTCTCGTTCCGGCGATCGCGTCGGCACAGTCGTTCGCAATCGACCCAGCGCATACGACCGTGGGCTTTTCGGCGAAGCACTTCGGCGTTTCCAATGTGGCCGGCGCTTTCAGCGACGTGACCGGATCCCTGGAGTGGGACGGCAAGAATCTCGAGACCGCCAAAACCGAGATCAAGATCGCCGCGAAGTCGGTCGACACGCGAAACGCGAAGCGCGATGACCACCTGCGCAATGCCGATTTTTTCGAGGCCGCGAAATTTCCGTCGATCGCGTTCAAGTCCAAATCAGTAAAGCTGACCGGCCAAAACACGGCGACGGTCGTCGGCGACCTGACGATCAAGGCGATCACGAAGGAAGTGACGCTCGACGTGACCTTCAACGGCACGGTGGATGACCCGTGGGGTAACGAGCGCGCGGGGTTTTCGGCGACGGGTAAACTCAATCGCCACGACTGGGGCGTCACCGCGCCGGGCGCCACAGACAAGGCGATTGGTGACGAGATCAAGATCACCATCGAGACCGAGTTCACGCGCCCGAAGAAGTAGCCGTTCACCTTCACCCCGCCTCGCTTCGCTCGTCACCCCTCTCCCGCCGGCGGGAGAGGGGCCGGAGCGAGGGCTGCACCGAAACTCCCCGGCGCGCTATGATCGCCCGCCATGAACTCAGCTTCCGATCATTGGCTTGCCCGGGCTGCCATGTGGCTCTCCGACCGGTGGCTGCCGATTCTCGCCGCTTGGCTCGTCGTCCTATTCCTACTCCTCGTTCCCTCCCTGCGTCTCAAGCTTTTCGCCGACGACTTCCACTCCTGGCGCACGGTCACGCAACTCGCCGACCGACCCGTCACCGACCTGTTGCTGCGCACGTACAACCCCGAGTTCTACCGACCGCTGGAATTCGCCCTGATTCTTCTCAACGTGAAGACCGTGGGCCTCGACCCCGTCGTGTACCGGCTGGCAACGGTTATCGGGCACCTGCTCACCTGCATGGCGATTCTTCTGCTGTGCGTGCGTCTGGGATTCGGCCGCGTGGCGGGGACGGCGTCGGCGATTCTGTTCGGCATCCATCAGACAAACGCCATGGCCGTGCTCTCGAACGACGCCGCGAGTCAGGTGTTCATGACGCTCTTCGGCTTGCTAGCCCTGTGTGCGTTGCTCCCCGCGGGCGGACGTCTCGCGATGCGGCATGTGATCGCGGCGTGTACGTTTCTCGCGCTCTCGCTGCTATGGAAGGACTCAGGCACGGGATTCGTCGTCGCCGCGATCCTGCTCGTGATCGTCGATCGATGGCCCGTGGATGGACGCCGGCGCGCGATCATCGCGATTGTCGCCATGGCGGCGGTGTTGGCCGCATACCTCTGGCTGCGAGCCCGTTCGGGCGTGATCCCGCCGGTCTTCGGCTACCGCACGCGCTACGAACTGTGGGCGGGTTGGAATCTCCTTGTGAATCCCGTGATGATGCTGATCTCGATGATCACCCCGGTGGGATCGACGGTCGTGCTGCTGCGCCTGCGTCGCGTGGGGTTCATGGCGGCGACGGGCGTTTCCATCGCGTTCGTCGCGGCGGGTCTCGTCATCGGCCTCGTCTATTTTTACCGACGCTTTCCGGAACACCGCCGACGGCTGCTGCTGCTCGCCGCGATTTTCGTCATCTTGTTCTACCCGGACGCACTCATGGTGCACGTCAGCGAACTCTACACGTACAAACCCAACGCGATCTTTTGCGTTATTCTGGGCATCGGTGTTCTCGACGTCTACCACTGGGCGATCGAGCGGCGTCGCGCGGTGCTCAGCGGCCTGCTGGCGGGTCTTATCGTCGCGCTCTTCGCGTGCCACGCGCTGTCGATCAAACACAAGGAATGGCTGATGCGCAACAACGCGGAAGTCGCGGAGCTGTTTCTCAAAACGATGCGGCACGAAGCGCCCGCGATCGGTCCCGAGACCGCCGTGGTGCTCGCCAACGCACACGCGGGACCGGCGCCGAATTACTCCGTCTTTTACATGGAAGGCGTGCACGTGCTCGGCGGCCCGCAGGTGCTGGAACTCATCTACGGGGTCAAGCCGCGCAGTTACGATGTCGTGGATGAGGCGCGCGTGGACGCGACCTGCCGGGCGCGCGGAGGCGAATGCCTGACAATCCGCTACGACCGGGGCTCGGTCGAGGTGTCCGTTCGTCGCGGGGAGTCATGGAGCGCCGCCGCCACCCCGCGGGAAAAATAATCGACTGGGCGCGCCTCGCTCAGACCGACTTCATGAAGTCACGCAGGACCATCTGCAGAATCCCGCCGTGTCGGTAGTATTCGACATCCATCACCGAATCGAGACGGCTTCTCGCCGTAAACGTCACGCTCGTTCCGTCAGCCCGCGTCGCGACGACCTCCACCTGTTGGCCGGGCGTCGGCTGCGATCCGAGGCGAATCGTGAACTCCTCGTCGCCCGTCAGCCCGAGCGAATCCGCGTTTTGTCCGTCCTCGAAGACGAGCGGCAATACGCCCATGCCCACGAGATTGCTGCGGTGGATCGTCTCGAACGACTGCGCGATCACGGCCCTGACGCCGAGCAGAAACGTACCCTTGGCGGCCCAGTCGCGACTCGAACCCATGCCGTAGTCGCGCCCGGCCAGCACGATCGTCGGCGTGCCGGCCGCTTTGTAGCGCAGGGCGGCTTCGTGGATGCTGACGACCTCGCCGGTCGGCCAGTGCGTCGTCACGCCGCCCTCGGTGCCCGGCGCGAGTTTGTTGCGGATGCGGATGTTGGCGAAGGTGCCGCGCGTCATGACGCGGTCGTTGCCGCGGCGCGCGCCGTAGGAGTTGAAATCCTTCTTCTCGACGCCGTGCTCGATCAGATAGCGGCCCGCCGGACTCGTCTCGGGAATATTGCCCGCGGGGCTGATGTGATCGGTCGTCACACTGTCGGCCACGCTGACCAACGCCCGCGCGCCTTCGACATCCGCTCGCGCGGCGGGCTCGTCCGGCATGTCGATGAAAAACGGCGGCTCCTGGATATACGTGCTCGAATCCTTCCAGTCGTAGACCTCGCCGGCTGAAACCGGAATCGCGTTCCAGTCGGGATTCGACGACTCGACACCGTCGTACTCGGCGTGAAACAGCGCGGGATCATTGGCTTGCGCGAGGCTTGCCGCGATCTCTTCCGCGCTCGGCCAAATGTCGCGCAGAAAGACCGGGCCGTTCGCTCCCTGGCCGATCGGCTCGTTTTCCAAATCGATGTTGACCGTGCCCGCGAGCGCGTATGCCACGACGAGCACGGGCGAGGCGAGGTAGTTCGCACGGGTGCGCGGATGCACCCGGCCCTCGAAGTTGCGGTTGCCCGAAAGGACCGCCGCGGCCACCAGATCGCCGGCCTTGATCGCCGACTCGACATGGTCGGGCAGAGGGCCGCTGTTGCCGATGCACGTGGTGCATCCGTAGCCCACGACGTGGAAGCCGAGCTTTTCGAGCCAGGGCAGCAGGCCGGTCTTGTTCAGATAGCCGGTGACCACCTTCGAGCCGGGCGCGAGGCTCGTTTTGACGTGCGGTTTCGACGACAGCCCGGCCAGGGCGGCTTTTTTCGCGAGCAGTCCCGCGCCGATGAGCACGCTCGGATTACTCGTGTTCGTGCAGCTCGTGATGGCCGCGATCACCACGTCCCCATGACGCAGTTCGCCCGACGCGCCGTTCGGATACGCAACGGCGGCGGCAGCGCCGAGTTTGTCCGCCGCGAGCGCGAAGCCGCGTTTGTCGAGCGGGGCGGTGAGGTCGGCGTTCCACTTCGCCTTCATGTCGGTGAGCGCGATGCGGTCCTGCGGACGTTTGGGCCCCGCGAGCGAGGGAACGACCGATGCCAGGTCGAGCTCGACGACCTTGGTGTAGACGGGATCGGGTGTGGCGTCGGTTCGGAACAGGCCCTGTTCCTTGCACACGCGTTCGACCAACTCCACCAACTCCGCGGGGCGACCCGTGTAATGCAGAAAGTTCAGAGTTTCGTCATCCACCGGGAAGAATGCGCAGCGCGCGCCGTATTCGGGGGCCATGTTCGCGATGGTTGCGCGGTCGGGCAGGGTGAGGCGCGAGAGACCGGGGCCGAAGTATTCGACGAATTTGCTGACCACGCCGGTTTTGCGCAGCAGTTCGGTGACGACGAGAACGAGATCGGTGGCCGTCGCGCCGAGCGGCAATTCGCCGGTGATCTTCACGCCCACCACCTCGGGCGGCAGCATGAAAAACGGCTGGCCGAGCATGACCGCCTCGGCTTCGATGCCGCCCACGCCCCAGCCGAGAACGCCGAGGCCGTTGATCATCGTCGTGTGCGAGTCGGTGCCGACCACCGAGTCGATGTACGCGAGCGTTTCGCCGCCGTCCGCGCGCGTCTGCACGACGCGGGCGAGGTATTCGAGATTGACCTGATGGCAGATGCCCGAGGCCGGCGGCACCACGCGGAAATTGGAGAGCGCCTGCTGGCCCCAACGCAGAAACTCGTAGCGCTCGCGGTTGAGCCGAAACTCGATTTCGGTGTTTCGCTGCGCGGCGTCGCTCGAGCCGAAGACGTCGACCTGCACGCTGTGGTCGATGACAAGGTCCACGGGCAGGATGGGATTGATCCGCGACGCGTCCTTGCCGCGCCGGGACATGGCGCTGCGCAGCGCGGCGAGATCGACGACCGCGGGCACGCCGGTGAAATCCTGCATCAGCACGCGTGCCGGCATGAACGGCACGTCGAAGGTCCCGGGATTCGTCGCGTCGAACTTCGCGAACTTCGCGATGTCGTCCGACGTGACGGAAAGGCCGTTTTCGGAACGCAGCACCGACTCCAGCACGACCTTGATGGAAAACGGCAGACGCGAGACCGCGCCGACACCCGCTTCCTCGAGTTTTCCGAGCCGGTAAAACGAAACGGGACCATTCGCGGTGTTCAGAGTCGATCGTGCACCGAAACTGTTTCGCAGTGCGTTCATGAGTAGCTCCCCAGGTACGGCCGCGACCGTTGGCGGATCGAATCGGCCCGAAGAAACATCAAAAACGACGCCCCTTCATTCAAAAGGCGTCGAATCTCACAAATTCACGGTGTCCGAAAGGTCGGAACGACCGGGCGGTACGCTATCGCCGAGCGCGCTCGAAATCAAGTTTTCGCGTTCTCAAACCGTGAAGTATTTGGCTTGCGGGTGGTGACAGACGATCGCCGACGTCGAAAACTCGGGCACCATCTGGTAATTCTCAGTGACCGCCACGCCGATCCGGTCCGCGCTCAGTAAATCCAGGAGCACACCGTTTGCCGAAAGGTCGGGGCACGCGGGATAGCCGAATCCGTAGCGTCCGCCCGCGTATTTCTGCGTGACGAGGTCCTGCCAACTCAGCTTTGCCGCCTCTCCGATGCCCAAATCGTGGCGCATGAGCTCGTGCGCGTATTCGGCCAGCGCATCCGTCGCTTCGGTCGCGAGCCCGTGGAACAGATAGTAGTCCTGAAACGCGTCGCGCTCGAAGACGGCCTGGGCCCGCTCCTCGGCCGCGTCGCCGATCGATGCGATGAAGAGCCCGGCGACATCTCCGTCCGGATGGAAGAAATCCGCGATGCAAAGACCCGCGCCGGACTGTTGGCGCGGAAATTCGAGGCGGATTTCGCGGCCTTCGTGCGTCAGAACGAGCGCATCGCCGTCGGGCCGCGCGGCAAACCAGCCGTAGGCGATCTTCGGCGTGAACAGGCGCTCGGCCTTGATGACGCGCTGGAACTCCCGGTACTTGGGACGCACGGTCTTCTCGATCAGCTCTCGATACTCGCCCGCGCCCATTTCGCCGCGCCGAAATCCCCAGCGCCCGCGGAAGAGAGCGATCTCGTTGAGATATGACCAAACGGCTTCGATTTTCACATCTTCCACGATTCGCGGGCCCCAGAACGGCGGCGAGGGCGGCGTGACGCGCTCGATGACCATCGGGGCGACAGGCGCGGCATCACGCGGCGTTTCGACGACGATCTCGGGGTCCGGCGGCGTCTTGCCCTCGGCGACGTGCTGCATCGCCACGAGCCCCGCGAAGGCGTCGGCGCAGTAGCTCACGGTACCCGACGTGTAGGCGGGTTTCAGGCTGTCACGCACGAATTCGGGGGTGAGCGCCGCACCGCCGACCAGCACCGGTGTGGTGAATCCCGCGTCGGACATGGCCTTGAGGTTGTCGATCATCAGCATGGCGGAACTGACGAGCAGGCCCGACATCCCGACGACGTTCGCGCCGTGCGCGCGGGCTTCGTCCATAATTCGCTGGACAGGGACCTTGGTGCCGAGGTTGACGACGCGAAAGCCGTTGTTGCTGACGATGATGTCGACGAGATTCTTGCCGATGTCGTGCACGTCGCCGCGCACGGTGGCGATGACGAGCGTCTTCGCCGCGCCCGCGCGGTTCGCCGCCGAAAAGTGCGGCCGGATGCGGTCCACGGCACGCTTCATCGCCTCGGCGCTCTTGAGCACGAAGGGCAGTTGCAGACGTCCCGCGCCGAACAGATCGCCGACGTGCTTCATGGCGGGAACGAGAAGGTCGTTCAGGATTTCCTCGGCGCGCAGATCGGCGAGGAGTTCATCGAGCGCGGGTTCCACGAGCGTCGATTTGCCTTTCACGATCCCTTCGTGAACCGCTTCGCGCGGCGAGAGCGTGCGCGTGTCGCCTTCCGACTCGAAATCCGCCCGCGTCTCGAAGTGGCGGATGAACGCCTCGATCGGTTCTTCACCGCGATCGAACAACAGATGGTGCGCGACCTCGATGTCCGCCGCGTTCAGTGCGGCGAGGGGCACGATGTGTTTGGGATTCAGGATCGCCGCGTCGAGACCCGCCTTCAGGCACTCGTCCAGAAAAACCGAGTTTAGAACGCGACGCCCCTTCATCGAGAGGCCGAAGCTCACGTTCGAAAGCCCGAGCAGCGTCCACGCGCCGGGGATCTCCGCCTTGATCTGCCGGATCGCGTTGATGGTCTCCATCGCCGAGGTCCGAAGCGACGGATCGCCGGACCCAACGGTGAACGTGAGCGGATCGATAAACAGATCCTGCGCGCGCAGGCAATACCGTGTCACGCAACGATCGACGAGGCGCTTGGCGATGGCGACCTTGCGTTCGGTCGTCATCGCCATGCCCTCTTCGTCAATGGTCAGGCACACCAGGGCCGCGCCGTGACGTTTCGCCATGGGGCCAACCAGGTCGGCGCGCGTTCCGCCGTCCTCGAGATTGATCGAATTGACGACGGCGCGCCCGGCATAGCGCTTGAGCGCGAGCTCGGCCACGTCGGCGTAGTTCGTGTCGATCATGATCGGCAATCGGCATTCGCGCGCGGCCCGCGCGACCATCACGTCCATGTGCGCGCGTTCGTCC
>JADLEX010000135.1 GCA_020845895.1 Deltaproteobacteria bacterium
AATCGGCGGATTCTACGACGCGGACCTCGATGCGCGCTCCTACGGCGGTCTCGTCACCGTGGAACTTCCCTTGTGGAACTGGAACCGCGCCCCCGTGCGCCGCGCGCGGGCCGAGCGCGAATCCGCCGTGTGGCGCGCACGCCTCGACGAGCGCGTCACCCTGGAGCGCGTGGTCGCACTTCACGCGCGCCTGACCGCGCTCGAACGCAATCTCGTCGAGCGGGAGAAAAACGTTCTGCCTCGAAACCGCGAGGTGCTGCGTTCACTCGAAGTCGGGTATCGCGTCGGCGAGATCGGCCTGCTCGACATGCTCGACGCGCGCCGCGAACTGGTGCGCACGACGACCGGCACCCTCGCGATGCTCGCCGAATTCCACCTGCTGCTGTCCGAACTTCACGTCCTTCTGGGAGATCCCGACCATGTCTAGTCGAATCACAGGTATCCTTTCGTACTTCGTTGTCAGCCTCTTCGCCTTTGCGCTCCTGGGGTGCGTCGAACGCGACGCGCACGGAGAGACGGCAAACACCGCCGAGGCGACGCACGACGATCACGGCGATCACGGCGATCACGCAACGGCGGAACCCGGTCATGCGGAGCAGGGTCACGCGGAGCACGCCGACGACGAACACGGCCACGGCGAGGGATCGGATCTAGATCGGCCGGCGGATGAACTCTTCGCCGCGAGTTGCGAGCACAACGTCCCGACGCACCAGTGCGACGAGTGCCGGTACGAGGTCGGCGTCGTGCGCGTCGCGCCGGATCTGATCGACGGCGGTCTCGTGCAGGTCGCGTCGGTCGTGACGAGAATGCTCGATTCGCCGATCCGTCTCACGGGCGAGATCCGCTTCGACGAGCGACGGGTCGCCCATCTCGCGCCGGTCGTGGCCGGCTCCGTTCGGCGCGTGCTCGTTGATGTCGGCACGGCGGTGCGTGCGGGGCAGCCGCTCCTCGAACTCGACAGCGCGGATCTGGCCGGTGTGCAGGGCGCATCACTCGAGGCCGCGTCGGCGCTGCGTCTAGCCCAGCGGGAATACGACCGTCAGCGCGAGCTGCGAGACGCGAATGTCGCGAGCGAGAAGGAGTATCTGAACGCGAGGGAGTCCCTTGAATCCGCGCGGGCACGGGCCGAGGCCGCGTCGCGATCGCTCGCCGGAATGGGCGGAGGCGGCGCGGGCCGCTACGTCATCCGCGCGCCGATCGCGGGGACCGTACTCGACCTGCACGCGGTCACGGGGGAGTTCGTCGAGTCGGGCCGGGAGATCATGCTGGTCGGCGACACCGAGGGACTCTGGGTCTGGGTGGATCTGTTCGAGAAGCATCTGGACGCGGTGAGCACCGCCCGGCGCTCCGGCAAGTTGCCGGCCACGGTGAAGGTGGACGCGTACCCGAACGAGACCTTCGTCGGCGAACTCGACGTTGTCGGCCAGGTCATGGACGAGGCGAGCCGCACGGTGAAAGCGCGGGTCACACTGGCGAATCCCGGTGGGCGCCTGCGTCCCGGTATGTTTGCCGACGTGACGCTGCATCCCGAGGGCGCGCGCGACGCGCTCGCCGTTCCCGCGACGGCGGTGCAGTCGGACGAGGGGCGCGACTTCGTCTTCGTGCGCCATGACGGCGACTACTTCCTGCGCCGTCCGGTGACCAAGGGCATTTCGAACGGAGACTTTCTCGAAGTGGCCGGCGGTCTGTCGCCCGGGCAGGAGATCGTGACCATCGGGGCGTTCCTGCTCAAATCGGATGTCCTGCGCTCGAAAATGGGCGCGGGCTGCGCGGACTGACAGGAGCGCATGTGAACGCATTCATTTCGTGGGTTCTGAAAAACCGTCTCCTGATCGTCATCGCGACGGCGGTCGCGATCGTGCTGGGCGCGATCGCGTGGGCGCGCCTGCCCATCGACGCATTCCCCGACGTCACGAACACGCAGGTGATGATCCTGTCGAAGGCGCCCGGGCTGGCCGCCGAAGACGTGGAACAGCAGGTCAGCTACCCCATCGAGCAGGCGATGGGCGGGCTGCCGCACGTGACGCTCGTACGTTCGCTTTCGAAGGCGGAGCTGTCGCAGGTGGTCGTGATCTTCGAGGATGGCGCGGAGACCTATTGGACGCGCCAGGTGGTCTTCGAGCGCCTGGCCGACGTGCGCGAGACCCTGCCGTCCGGCGTGGAACCCGAGCTCGGCCCGATCAGCACCGGCCTCGGCGAGATCTTCCAGTACACGGTGGAGGGTGAGGGATTCTCGCCGATGGAGTTGCGCACGATTCAGGACTGGATCGTCGCACCGATGCTCAAGCCGATTCCGGGCGTGAACGAGGTCAACAGTTTCGGCGGACACGTCAAACAATACCAGGTGCTGCTGCACCCGGAGCGGCTGCTCAAATACGACCTCACGCTCGACGAGGTGGCCGAGGCGATCGAGGCCGGCAACGGCAACGCCGCCGGCGGCGTGGTGGTGCGCGGGTGGGAGCAGAGCTACCTGCGTGGCGTTGGGCTTCTTCGCGACGCCCCGGATATCGGCAAGATCGTTCTGAAAGCGACGGATGGCGCTCCTATCACGGTGGCCGACGTGGCCGATGTGGTCATCGGCGCGCAGCCGAGGCAGGGCGGCGTGTCGCGCGACGGGCGGGGCGAGGTCGTGGCGGGCATGGTCATCATGCTCAAGGGCGAAAACTCGCGCGACGTGGTGAATCGGGTGAAGGCGGCCATCGAGCGGGTTGAAGACGCGATGCCCCAGGGCGTGCGCATCAACGTGTTCTACGACCGCACCTCGCTCATCGAGGCGTGCATCGAGACGGTCATGGACGCGCTGATCGAGGGCGGCGTCTTCGTCATCCTCGTGCTCTTCCTGTTTCTGGCGGAGTTTCGCACGGCGCTCATCGTGGTGTTCTCGCTGCCGCTCACGTTTCTCGTCTCGTTCATCGTCATGGGGAGCGCGGGTATTTCCTCGAACCTGATGAGCCTCGGCGGACTCGCCTTTTCGGTGGGAATGGTCGTCGACGCCTCGATCGTCGTCGTCGAAAACATTCGGCGAAAACTGGCCGCCCTCGGCGATCCGCGCGACCGCCACGCGGCGGTCGTCGACGCCGTGACCGAGGTCGCAAGCCCCGTCGCGTTCTCGGTGCTCATCATCGCCGTGATTCTGGTGCCTCTTTATTCGCTGCAAGGGGTCGAGGGAAAGATGTTCGGCCCGCTGGTCAGCACGATGATGATCGCCATCCTCGTTTCGCTCGTCGTCGCGCTGACGGTCGTGCCCGCCCTGGGCGAGTGGTTTCTCAAGGCCGAGCCCGAGCGGGAATTCGGCGTCATCCGCCGTCTGCACGCGGCCTACCGGCGACTGTTGGACCGCGCGATCGCGAGGCCAAAAGCCACGATCGGCGCCGCCGCCGCCGTCATGGCGCTCGCCGTCTCCCTGACACCGTGGATCGGCGCCGAGTTCATGCCCGCGCTCGACGAGGGCGCGCTCGCCATCAACGCCGTGCGTCTGCCCAACGCGTCGCTCGACGGTTCGGTGCGCGTGGCGGACTTCATCGAAAAGCGCCTGGCGAAATTCCCCGAGGTGGAAACGGTCGTCTCCAAGACGGGCCGCGCGGAGATCTCCGAGGACCCCATGGGGCCCGAGCAATCGGACATCTTCGTGATGCTCAAGCCGCGAAAAGCCTGGACGTCGGGGCGCGACCGCGCCGCGCTCGTCGAGGACATCGGCCGCGACCTCGCGTCGATCCCCGGGATTCGCCTGTCGTTCTCGCAGCCCATCGCGCTGCGCGTCAACGAGCTCATCTCGGGCGTCAAGAGCGACCTCGCCGTCAAGGTTTTCGGGCCCGATCTCGCCGAGCTCAAGACACACGCCGACCGCGTGGCGTCCGTGCTCACGGGGATGAACGGCGCGACGGACGTGAAGATCGAGCAGATCACGGGGACGCACCAGTGGGATCTCGTCATCCGCCGCGACGCCGCCGCGCGTTTCGGCATCCGCATCGCGGACATCAACACCGCCATCGAAACCGCGCTCGCGGGCCGCGACGTGACCACGCTCATCGAAGGGCAGCGGCGATTTGCCGTGACGGTCCGATTTCCTGAAGCCGCGCGCCGCGACATGGACGCGATCGGCGATCTGCTGATCCCCGCGCCCGGCGGAGAACGCATTCCGCTTTCCCGGCTGGTGGAGGTGCGCGAAACCGAGGCCCCGGCGCAAATCAGCCGTGAGCAGGGCATGCGCCGCGTCGTCGTGGAGGCGAATATTCGCGGGCGGGATCTCGGCGGATTTGTCGCTGAGGCCGAGCAGAAGCTGGAACCGATCCGCCGCTCGCTGCCCACCGGCTATACGCTCCAGATGGGTGGACAGTTCGAGAACCAGCAGCGTGCCATGCGGCAACTGTCCGTCGTGGTACCGGTTGCACTGATCCTCATTCTGGTGCTGCTCTACCTCGCGCTGCGTTCCATCAGCCATTCTCTGCTCGTCCTGCTCAACCTGCCCTTCGCGCTGGTCGGCGGGGTCATCGCGGTGGTTGGGTTCCGTATGGATCTGTCGGTGTCCGCTTACATCGCCTTCATCGTGCTGCTGGGCATCGCCGTGCAAAACGGCGTGGTGCTCATGGACTTCATCGTCCAACTGCGGCGTCGCGGCGTCGAATTGAACGACGCGGTGACCGAGGCGTGCGCTCTGCGTTTTCGGCCGCTGGTCATGACGGCACTGACGAGCTTCATCGGCCATCTGCCGATGCTCTACGCCACGGGCAGCGGTGCGGATATTCAGAGGCCGCTGGCGGTGGTGGTGATGGGCGGGCTCGTCACCTCCACCCTGCTCACGCTCGTCGTGCTGCCGTCGGTATATTGCTCGCTACGCCCCGGAATCCGAACCCATCTGGAGGACGAGACGGTCTCCACATCGTGACCAACGCGGCGAACCGGTCATCGATGCGGGCTGCGTTTCCGCGCGGCCGCCGCGAAGACTGCAGCGAGGCCGAATGCGACCCAGAGCCAATGGATTTTGTCCGCGGAGATGAAAATCTTGCGCACCAGCGTCTCGAGCGCGGGGCGACTGACCAGCGAGCGGTGCGCGATGTCGCGGCTCCAGTTCATGTCGTGGCCGAAGTACTCGGCGAAGTGGAGCAGGCACGCGAAGAACGCCGCGCCCGCGGTCAGCGCGAGAAGCGCAAACGTCATTTCGCGCCATCCCGCGCCGAGCCGGAGGGGAACGCGGTCGATCCAGAGCGCCAACCCGAGCATCAGCATCGGCGCGATCAGCATGATGTAGCGCGCGTCGCCCGCCGATCCGCCGTCGAATTCGTGATAGGTGGCGAACTGCACGAGCCAAACGGTCATGGCGGCGAACATCCCGAGGGCGAGCCGCCGGTGTTCGCGAAACATCCACCACCATCCCCATGCCGCGAGCCAGAGGTAAGGCTGCTTGACGAACAGGCCGACGGGATGGTGACCGGGAAGTTGAAAGAGCAGTTTCCACGCGCCGTCGGAGAAGGGGTGATCGAACATCGCGGCCATCGAGTACGTGAACTTCATGTGCACGGGGCTGTTGAAACTGCGGAACGTCAGCCATGGCGCACCGAAGCAGGCGGTGTGGTAGGCGGCCAACACGAGGATGGGGATCGCGAACGCCGCGACGTTGACCGCGAATCCCGGAATGTCGTCATGCCGACGCGGGAAAACACGGCTGTTGGGATCGAACACCAGCATGACGAAAAACACGGGGATCAACAGGAGGAGGGGATAGCGAATCATCGGGAGAGCGCCGACCAGAAACGCGAACGCGAGGCTCTTTCGATCGGCGCGCGTCAGGTCGACGTCATGCACCATAAACAGCAGCGACAGAACCGCGGCGATCTCGAACACGTGAACATAAAGATGGGCCGAGTATTTCCAGTTGAGCGAGGCGAACGCGTAAAGGAGCCCGACGGTCCAGGCGGCACTCGGGGAAGCTCCGATCGAACGACAGAGCCGGATCAGAAGCAGAACGCCGAGCGCGCCGACGCACGCGGGCAGCATCAGAAGCGCGTGAGCCCCGGCCACTTCCGGCGGCTGCGCGGTGAGCAGACCCCACGCCCTCCCCAGGGCGTAGAACGGTACGCCGAGAAACGCGACGCCCGGCGCGCGGTCGATGTAGTAATGACCGTCCTTTGTCGCGTAATCAACGCCGCCGGAGTAGATCTGCCAGAACGAATCGGTTCTCAGCGAGCCTTCTTCGACGATGGCGCGAACCAACGAAAAGTGGCTGCCCTCCACGGACCCGGCGATGGGGTAATGGCTCGCGTAATACACCGACGCGCAAAGGACAAACAAAAAGACGAACGGAGCCCGCTCGGACCAGTTCTCTCCGAGGCTCCAGCGAGCCGCCCGAACCGATGCACGGCGCGCCGCGTCGAAAAATCGCTCGATGGTGCTCATGTCGCGCACTCCACGAGATGACACGCGGCGGTGCGTCCGGCGCCGATGCCGCGCATCGTCGGCTCCTCGTTTCGGCATCGTTCGATCGCGTCGCGGCATCGTGGATGAAACCGGCAGCCGGGCGGATGATTCGTCGGCGGATGCACCTGACCGGGGATCGTCGCGGACACGCGCCCCGCGTCGAGCGCGCGCAACGCGGTGAGCAGGCCACGCGTGTATGGATGCGCCGGCGCGCCGAGCACGTCCGCTGCCGTCCCTTCCTCGATGATTTTCCCCGCGTACATGACCGCGACACGGTCGCACACCCGCGCCACCACGCCCAGGTCGTGGCTGATGAGCAGCAGCGACATGCCGGTCTCGCGCACGAGATCGTCGAGCAGATCGAGCACGCCCGCCTGCACGGTGACGTCGAGCGCGGTGGTCGGCTCGTCGGCGATCAGCAGGCGCGGCGACGCGGCGATCGCCATGGCGATCAGCGCCCGCTGGCGCATGCCGCCCGAGAGCTGCCACGGATACGACGTGGCCGCGCGCTCGGGCTCCGGCAGACGCACCCGGCGCAGCAGTTCGACGACCCGCACGCGGCGTTCGCTCGTCGCGATCGACCCCGGCAGCGCCTCGGCGATCTGATTCCCCACGGTGAAGACGGGATTCAGGTACGTCATGGGGTCCTGAAAGACCATCGCAATGCCCGATCCGCGAAGCGCGCGGCGCTCCGGCTCCGGCATCGACACCGTGTCGCGCCCGTCGAACGACACGCGCCCGGTCACGCGGGCGCCATGGGGCAGCAGGCCGATCGCGGCGCGCGCGGTCAGCGACTTGCCGCAACCCGACTCGCCGACCAGACCCAGCCGTTCGCCCGAAGACAGGCGCAGATCGACGCCGTCCACCGCGCGGGCGAGTCCCCCGGGGGTCGGGATGTGCACGCACAGGTCGCGGATGTCCAGGAGTGGACTGGAAGGAAGAATGGGATCTGGCGGGTTCAATGCCGTTCGCGGTTTGCGGCCATCGCCCGTCGGTATTCGTCCTCGGTGATGACGCCCTTTTTCACGAGCAGATCGACCAGCGCGCGCAGCGAATCGTTTTCCCGCTGATTGGCCGTCAGGTTCTTCTCGATCCCCTCGGAGGTGAGGATCACGGCGGGCTCGCCGTTTCCCGGGGCGTCAATCGTGATACCGCCGCGCAGGTCGCGCTCGCCGACGCATTCGCGCACGCCCTCGTCGGTGTAACAGAAATTGATGGCGCGGAAGATGTCGCGCTCGAGCGCCAGGGCGACGGTCACGTGGCAACCGCTCGCGAATTCGACCGTCTGAATCGCCTGGTAGTCGGTCGGGTCCGACATGGCGATGAGCAGCGTCTGCACGCCGTTCTTGGCCTTGCGCGCGATGGGAATGAGCCCGTGCTTGCTGCACACATCCTTTTTCACGCGGGCGATGGCGTCGGTGCGGATGTGACTCTTCGTAAGGTTGATGATCGGCAGCGAGAGCTGATGCGCGAGCACGTTGATGAGGGCTTCCTCGGTCAGAAATCCCATGCGGACGAGGTGCGACCCGAGCCGCCCGCCGAACGCGTTCTGGTCGGCCAGCGCGGCCTTGAGCTGATAATCGGCGATGATGCGATTCTCGACCAGGACGTCGCCCAGCCGTCGTCTGTCGTTCACCATCGGCTCCCCTCAGTTCCGCAGTTCGCGCACCCGCACGCCCGGCGGAGCTTCGATACGTAGATCTTCCGCCGTGGGACCCTGCCCGATCCGGATCTCGTCGAGCCGGACGATCAGGGTCGCGCCGCGCGACGGCGCGCGCACGGTCAGCCGCGTCGGCAGAGGCAGATTCCCCTCGCGGTGCTTTTCGCACTCCACCACGGCCAACGTCTCGGAATCGGGATCAGCATCCTGAAAAATGGAAAACCTTGTCAAGCGAAATTGTGAGCCCTCTATCACCGCCCGGCGCAAATGACCCTCGCCGTTGACGCTTTCCAGCACGATCGCGCCCTCCGGCTCGCCGGGAACCCGTTTTGCGAGCGTCCACTCACCGCCATCCGCGGGAGGCAGCCCGCCCGCGAGAATCCAGGGCAGCGGCGCGGGATCGACCGGAACGTCGAGCAGACGGTCGAGCAGCGTTTTCGCGTCGCCCCGCACCAAGACGCCCTCCATGCGGTCGAGAAATCCGGCGCCGCCCGGCGTGAGCACGAGCGACCCCGCGGGGGTCATGAAGGGCGTGAACACGTCGACTCGCACTCCCGCGCGCGGATCGACGGCGAACTCGGCGTCGGCGAATCCGAAGAGCATGCCCCCGGCGCGTACGCCCCCCGACGCGGTGTACGCGACCGCGCGGTCCATCATGGCCTGGGCGAGGTCGCGCACGGGCGGCGTGGGAAGCTGCGTCGGCGGCGCCGTGCGCGCGCAGGCGGAGGCGAAAACGACCAGCGCCAGAGCCGCCGCGACGGCTGACGCGCGAACGATGCGACGCACGGTCATTCGCTCTGCTGGATCTTCTCGAGCAGCTTCGCTTTCTGATCCGCCTCGGGAAAGAGCTCCAGCGCCTTCTTGTAGTATTCGAGCGCGTCCTTCTTTTTGCCCATGGCCTTCAGGCAGTCGCCCACGTGTTCGCAGATCACCGATTCGTCGGGCACCAGCTCGTGCGCGCGTTTGAGATGCGTGAGCGCGTCCTTGTATTTGCCGCGCCGATACAGCAGCCAGCCGTAGCTGTCGGTGATGAATCCGTCCCCGGGGCGCAGGTCCACCGCCTGTTTGAGCAGACCCTCGGCCCGGTCGAGCTCCGTGTTGTGCTCGACGAGCGTGTAGCCCACGAAGTTCAACGCGTCGGCGTTTTTCGGCTCGCGCACGATCACCGCGTCCATGATCTCGACGGCGCGTTGCCACTCCCCCGCCCGCTCATGGATGTTCGCGAGCACGTAGCTCAGGCTCGAATCGTTGGGTGTCACGGTCAGGGCCTGCTCGAGCATCGCCACGGCATCCTTCACGCGGCCCTGATCGGCCACCACGAGCGCCAGCGTGCGCATGAGGAACGTGTCGTCGGGATTGAGCTGCAAGGCGCGGCGCAGCAACGCCTCGGCTTCGTCGAGCCGCTGCATTCGGCGCAGCAGCCCGCCCCGCGCGGCGAGACTGTCGAGGAAATAGGGGCTGCTGTCGGGGATGCGCGCGTACGCCCCATACGCGGCTTCGGGCTGGTTCTGCCGGGTCAGGCTAAGCGCGAGGAAGTAGAGCGCCTGCCCGTTTTGCGGATCGGCGGCGAGGATGAGGTTGAATTCGGTGATCGCCTCACTAAACCGGCCCTGATAGAACAGGATCAATCCACGGTTCAGGCGCACATCGGCGTCGTCGAACTGGAAGAGTTTGAGCTTCTCGTTTTCCCGCTCGGCGTCCTGAAGGTTGTGCCGCTGAACATGCATGCGCACGAGGTGCGTGCGCAGGTACGAGTTGTCGGGCTCGATCTCGAGGGCGCGCTCGTAGTGCGCGATCGCGGCTTCCTCGTCGTTGCGCTCCTGCGCGCAGTAACCCAGCGTCATCTCGGCGCGGGCGAATTTCGGGTCGATCTCCAGCGTTCGCCGCAAAAAGGGCTCGGCGGCGGCGCAGTCGTCGCGCACGATTTCGAGCCGCGCGCGCTCGAACATCGCGAGCGCCGAGGCGCCGTGTCGCGCGATCAGATCATCCAGCACGGCGCGCGATCGGTCGAAGTCCTTGTTCACGGTGTGGAGATTCGCGACGAGCAGCGCGATCTCCTCGTTGTCCGGATCCTCGGCGAGCGCGCGGGTGTAGGCGTCGGTCGCGCCCTTCACGTCGCCGCGCGCGGCGAGCAGGCCCCCGTAAAGCACGGCCGAATCCACGTCTTTGGGCGAGAGGTCGAATGCCTGTTTCGCATACGCCACCGCGCCGTCGAGATCGCCCTGATGCACGCGGATCTGCGCGAGGGTGCGGTAGATCCCCGCATCCTGGGGCGTGATCTCGGCCATTGCCTTGTACGCTTTTTCCGCCGCCTCGAAGTCCTGGCGCAGCAGCGCCTGCTCGGCCTCGATCGCGTAGAGATAGTAGTCGGAGCGCGAGCCGATCTCGCCGCGCTCCTTGATCGCGTTCAGCGTCGAGCCTTTGACCGTCGCGGTGTTCGCGCAGCCGGCCGCGACGATCGCGAGCGCGACCAGCGCCGCGACCGCGAAAGCGCGCATCGAAGTTTCATCCGCGCCGCCTGCGCGATGGATCGTTGTCATTCGCGTTGCCTTCCTGTGATTCGCCCGAATCGAGCCGGTATTTTAGGCGCATTCGCCCCCGGTGCGAAAGCCACCGCCCAATGGTCCGGACCGC
>JADLEX010000136.1 GCA_020845895.1 Deltaproteobacteria bacterium
CGGAAATCGTGCTATGGTTTTGGGGGTCCTAAATCGATATTCGAATGATGTGCGTTCGCCGGGTTTCATGGCCCGGCGAATCCGGGCCGGCCCGGCCGGTTCCGGGAGGAGAGGTCGGCATGAAATTGCGGGTAAGGGCGAGCGGAGTGGCGGTTCTTGTAGTGTTGGCCATGGCGTCTGTGCTGCCGTGGATCGCGACGGGGTGTTCCGACGAAGACCTGCCGGTCGAGAAACCGACAGACGAGCAGGTGCAGGCGTTTCGCGCGGCGAAGTCGGTCAAGATCAAGATCGACGACAAGTCGAAGGGGCCCGCGAAGGACAAACTGAAATTCGAGGCGACCGCGAAGGAGATTCTGGACCAGGTCGGTCTCCAGCCACGCACCGGGATGGAGGTTGGCGGCGACGCCGCGCTCACAGTTAAGGCCAAGGGTGAGCCCAAGGATGGGAAGTCGATGGTGCGCGGGACGATCACGCTCAAAGCGGGCAACGCGCCGCCGATCTCGCGGTCGTTCCACGGCGAAACCCTCAAACCGCATCTGAACAAGTACTACGCCAAGATCGGCGCGGTGTACTTCGACGACGAGGTGATCTTCGAGACCGGCTCGTTCACGCCGGTGCTATTGCAGCTCCTGTCCGATCTGTACGGCCCGGAATTGTCGACCAACGTCCTCCGGGCCGAGAACAAGAATATCCGCCGCAGCGGGGCGCTGGCGCTTGGCGCGACCAAGGATGGCGCGGTCGCGGATTCGCTGCTGCGCCTGTTCCACGACAAGGAACCGATCGTGAAGGAAGCCGCCGTCGCCGCGCTGGTGATGGTGGGGCAGCCGGCGGTCGCGCCGCTCAAGGAAGCGCTCAAGGACAAGGATATGGTCGTTCGCCGTCGCGCGGCGGTCGCGCTCATCCAGATCGGCGATCCGGGTTCGATGGAGACGTGGATCGACGCCCTGCGCGACGAGGACCCGGCCGTGAAGAAGTCCGCGGCCGAAGCCCTCGTGAAGGCGGGGCCGGCGGTGGTCGATCAGCTCATCGCGAGTCTCGGCGACAAGAACAAGTATTTCCGCCGCGACGTGGCGAGCGTGCTGGGTGGCATCAAGGACCCGAAGGCGCTCGCGCCGCTCATGGCGCAGTGGAAGGATATCGATTTCAATCTGGCCAAGGACGCCGCCGACGCCGTGGCCAACTACGGCGACGCGTGCATTCCGGCCGTGACGGCCGCCGCGAAGGACAAAAGCGCGCCGATGCGCAAGTATGCCGTGTACACGCTCGGTGTCATGAAGCACGCGCCGTCGCTCGACCTCATGCTCTCCCTCGCGAAGGACAAGGACATCGAGGTGCGTGCGTCCGCGATCACCGCGCTGGCGACGCTCGGTGACCCGAAGGGCATCGCGGTGGTGAAAGAAGCCGTGAAGGATAAGGCGCCCCTCGTCGCTCACACCGCCGAGGACGCCCTGGCGAAGCTTCCTCCGGCGCCCGCCGCCGCTCCGGCCAAGTGAGCGGCCGCGCGAAACGCCCGCCCATCATCAACGAACAAAGCCGGCCGCGTGGCCGGCTTTGATTTTTTCGGATTGGAGATCGGTTACTGCCGGCGCCAGGCCGCCACGATGACGTTGTTGGCGCACTGGATCTTGATGTCGCCGTAGATATGCACGCCGGGGTTGTTGTGACATTTGAGTTGCAGCGACGCGATCGGTCCCGCCACCGCAGTCACCACCCACTCGCCCGACACGCTCGGTCCGGTCGGCGCGGCTTCTTTCTTGGCGATGGGCGCCACCGCGACCGGTGGGGGCCCGGAGCTTTTCGCGCGCCCGCCGCCGCCGCCGATGGAACCGACCTGAATGCCGCCGCCACCGCCGCCGCCGCCGCCGCCACCACGGCCGGTGCCGACGCCGCCGAGGAACACGTTGGCCACGTCGGGGCCGTCGCCGGTGCCCGAGCCCTTGCCCGATCCTCGACCGCCGCCCAGGCCGCTGCCGATGTTGACGGAGATCGATCCTTCGCCGGAGGAACTGATGCCGATGCCGCCTTTGCGCCCGGAACCGATGGCGATCATTTTCGCCTCGGGACCGTCCGCTCCCGCCCCCGCGCCCTTACGTCCGGTGTTCAGGTTGGCAATCATCGGTTCGTTGCTGTTGGAAGTGAGGCTTCGGTCCATTTTGCCGATGCTCACGATTTCCGTGGTCGGCTTTTCCCGCGTCGTGTTGAACACCGCGATCGGTTTGATTTCCGGCGGTTTTTCCTTAACGACTTCCTTGATCGACTTTTCTTCTTCCGGTGGAGGCGTCGCCTCGTTCAATTTGCGCGTGAGTTCCTTGAGTTTCTTCTCATCGGGCGTCGGCTGCGGAGGCTTCTCGTTGATGATGACCTGAACGATATAAGACTCTGTAACGGAGTGCTGGCCGAAACTGGTCAGCGCGGCCCACGCGACGCCGTGGAGGACCACGGAGCCGATGAGGGCTGCCTGGAAGAATCGCGTTCTCCGCGGAGGTTTGACATCGACGATCATCGAACCACCACTCCCCTAACCGCCCGTTTCGGGCCGATCCCTATCTTAGACCGCTTGGCGATCCGGAGCAACGAGTACCTTCGGCTCCGCCGCCCTACGTATCAGACCTGGCCGGGCTTCGCGTCGTCAGGCTGGACGTTGATCGCGAATCGCTTGCAGCCGAGTCGCCGAACCAGATCGACGATTTCGACGACCTTGCCGTGCATGACCTCCTTGTCCGCGGAAATCACCGCCTGGACGTCGGGGTCGTTTTTGAGCCGCTCCGAGAGCGCCGCCCACAGGGCCGCCTGATCGACCTCGTCGCCGTCCAGGTAGAGCTTGCCGTCCTTGGTTAGGACAACGGCGAAGTTCTCGGGTTCCGAGGGTTCTCCCGACGCCGCCTTGGGCAGTTCCACCTTGATCTGAGGCTCGACGATGAACGTCGCCGTGACCATGAAGATGATCAGCAGCACGAGGACGATGTCCACGAGCGGCGTCACGTTGATCGCGGTAATGGGTTCGTCTTCGTTTCCGGCTGCCGCGCCCATGTGTCAATCCTGTCCTTGCGTGCGTTTCGTCGATCGTGATCGCGTGCCGTCGGTCTTCAGGCCTGGGCCTGGGTGTACATCTTGTCCATCTTGTGCGCGCCGCTCTGATCGTCCTGCGGAACGCGTTTGGCGAACGCCATGACGATGTTGTGCGCCGAAATGGCGTCGTCCACGAGACCCTTGCCGCGCGCCTTGAAGTAGTTGAAAGCGACGACCGCGGGGATGGCGACCGCGAGACCGACCGCAGTGGCGATGAGCGCCTCGGAGATACCGGCCATGACCGTCTGAGGACCCTGCATGGTCGCCATGGCAAGGTCGTGGAACGCCTTGATGATGCCCATGACCGTTCCGAGCAGCCCGATGAAGGGGGCGTTGTTGCCGATCGTGCCGAGGATGATGAGCCGCTTGTCCAGACGGTTGCGCTCGATCACCGTGCGCCCGTCCATGAGTTCCGCCATCACGAACGGACCTTCGTGGAAGTTGAGCAGTCCTTCGCGCACGACGGCGGCCTTGATGCCGCGAACGCCATCCACGAGACGCAGCGCCGCTTTCACGTCGCCCTTGTCGAGGAGTTTCACGAGTTCGGCCTTGAAGCCCTCGCCCAGCGGATTTTCGCGGTGATACTGGATGTACTTCTCGATCGCGATCGCGAGCGACAGCACGCTCAGGAAAATCAGAATGTAGAGAATCGTGGTGTGCGACTGCATCGCGACGCCCATGAGCGCCTTTTCCATCGAGCTTCCACCCGGCGTCACGGCCACGGGGGCGACCGCGCTCGCGGCGGGGGTCGCGGCGGCGGCCACGGCGGCGGCGGCACCAGCGACAGCTTCGGCGGCACCGTCCGTCTGCGTCACAATCCACTGCGTGATCTGAGCGATATGCATGGGGACCCGACTCCTCGATGCGGTGGGGGCGATGATTTGACGTCCCCGAGGTTTTTCGTCTTCTCTGAAACAATGACAATCGGTTCGACCACGAACCGATCGGCGTTCTCGCTCCATGCGGCGCCTCGCGCGGCCATTCGTCCCGGCGCGGGGTCGCGGACTCCGATATTGTGTTTGTGCGCGTGCCGGGCGGGATGACGTCGTCCGTCGGCGAAAACACCGACTATCGTGTTCGCGAACGGGACGAACCTCCCCCTTCGGCCCACGCAAACTAATGGAAGAGACCGAACGCGTCAAGGGCCGTCGGGCGAAAATGACTGCATGGCAATTCGTGGTCAGATGTAGGTTTTTTGTGTGTCTTTTTCAGGACCTGCGTGACTTTTCCACGACCCGCGCGGCTTCGCGACCGCTATTCGGGGGCTTCGATTCCGTGATCGGCGAAGTACTCCTTGAGCTTCTTCAGGATCCGCGCCTCGATCTGTCGGACGCGCTCGCGCGTGACGCCGAACTGGTCCCCGATCTCCTGCAGGGTGGCCGGCGGATCGGCGATCATCCGTCGCCGGTAAATCTCCAGCTCTTTGTCCTTGAGCGTGGACTCGAAACCCCGAAGTGCCCGGTCGTAGATGTCTTCCATCTGGGCTCGTGAGATCCGCTCGTCCTGCAACAAATCCGGGGACGCCGTCTGGTCGCCCACGGTCGTGGACGTGTCGTCCGAGAGCGGCATGTCGAAGCTGATCTCCGGCCGCGACATGCGCGAGTCCATGTCGATCACGTCGCGCTCGCTCACGTCCAGTCGCTCCGCGAGCAGCTTGGTCGTCGGCACGAACCCCTGCGCTTCGAGTCGCTCTTTTTCTTTCTGGAGGCTGTAAAAAAGTTTGCGCTGCGCCTGCGTCGTCCCGATCTTGACCATGCGCCAGTTGTTCAGAATGAACCGCAGGATGTACGCCTTGATCCACCATGCCGCATAACTGGAGAGCTTGACGCCCCTGAATGGGTCGAACTTCGCGACCGCCTGCATCAGCCCGATATTGCCTTCCTGAATCAGGTCCATGACGTTGATGAAGGCGCGCTGAAAATCCATCGCGATCTTGACGACAAGGCGCAGGTTGCTCGTGATGAGCCGCGCGGCGGTCTCGGGATCGCCCGTTTGCCGATAGTGAACGGCGAGTTCGTATTCCTCGTCGCGCGTGAGCAGGGGATAACGCATGACCTCCGAGAGGTAGAGTGACAGCGCGCCGACCGGAACGACCGCCGTCGACCGGTCCGACTCGGTGCGTTCGGGCAGTTCCAGCGGGGCGGGCAATTCGGGTTCGTCGTCCTCATCGCCGAGGAGCACCACCGCGTCGTCGAAATCGTCTTCGCGTTCGTCCATGGTCCCCACGCGTTGGAACTTGACCTTCCGGGCGACCGACGATGCCGAAGTGGCCGCCTTTCGGGGTTCATGAATGTAATGCACGTTTGCCGCGATGTCACGATCCGCAATCAAGTTTCGCCGAGTCAGCGCGTCGCGAGCGCCCGGAAAGCCGGCGTGAGGGCGCCATGGAGCGACGTATAAGTGTCATGAAGATCGCGATACGCCGCGCGCCAGGAGTCCTCAGGTCCGTTCGTCTGCGTGGTCCTCACCGTTCGGTCGCAAGCCATGCCGACATCCTCGAAAACCCCCGCTCCGACTCCCGCGAGCAACGCCGCGCCGAACGACGCGCCGTGATGCGCCGCGAGCGTCACGACCGGCACGCCGAACTGCGTCGCGAGGATTTGCCGCCACAACGGTGAACGAGCCCCTCCGCCCGACACGCGGACGCTTGCGGTTGCGACACCCGCTCCACGAACGAGTTCCAGCCCATCGAGCAGACCGAATCCGACCCCTTCGAGCACGGCGCGCGTCAGGTGCGCCCGCGTGTGGCGCGCGGTGAGCCCGACGAACGCCCCGCGCGCGAGCGGGTCGGGATGCGGTGTGCGCTCGCCCGTCAGGTACGGAAGGAAGAGCAACCCGTCGGCGCCCGGCGGCACCTGCGCGGCTTCGGCGACCAGATCGTCATACGGATCGCGCCCCGCCGCGCGCGAGGTCGCAGCAAACTCGGCGCACAGCGCGTCGCGATACCACCGCAGGCTCCCGCCCGCCGAGAGCATCACGCCCATGACGTGCCACATGCCGGGAACCGCGTGGCAGAAGGCATGCAACCGCCCCTGCCCTTCGATGCGCGGCGCGGCGGTCGGCGCGAAGACGACGCCCGACGTGCCGATCGTCACGCACACGTCGCCCTCGTGCGCCAGCCCCGCTCCGATCGCCTGTGCGGCCTGATCTCCCGCGCCCGCCACCACGGGCGTTCCCGCGAGGAGCCCGGTCATGCGCGCGGCCTCGGACGTCACGGCGCCGATCACTTCGCACGACTCGGCGCAGTCCGGCGCGAGGGCCGGGTCGAGATCGAGATCGGCGAACATCTCGTCGCTCCAGACGCGTTTCGTCACGTCGAAGAGTGCCGTGCCGGATGCGTCGGAGACGTCCGCGGCGCGCATGCCTGTGAGCCGGTCGCGCACGTCGTCCTTGGGCAGCGCGAACGACGCCGCGCGCCGCCACACGTCGGGTTCGTGGTCGCGCACCCAGAGCATCTTGGGCGCGGTGAAGCCGGGCAGCATGGCGTTGCCCGTTCGCGCGAGCAGCGTGTCGAGCCCGAGCCGCGCGGTCACGGCGTCACATTGCGGCCCCGTGCGCTGGTCGTTCCACAGGATGGCGGGACGAAGAAGCTCGCCGTGCGCATCGCGCAGGACGAGGCCGTGCATCTGCCCCGCGAGACCAACGCCCGCGATGCGACCGGGCCTCGTGCCGGTGCGTTCGATCACCTCGCGCACACCCGCGAACGCCGCGCGCGCCCAGTCGTCGGGACTCTGCTCGGACCAGAGCGGCTGCGGGGAGTACGACGGATATTCGCGCACCGACTCGGCGACGACGTCGCCCGTCTCGTCCACCAGCACGACCTTTGCGCCCGAGGTGCCGATGTCGATGCCGATGAGCAGCGTGCCGGACAACTCGCACCCCGGTGAAGTCATCAGGCGTTCCGATGGAGTTCGGGCAGCGGACCGAGGCGATCGGGGTGCGCGGCGCGGGCGCGGATGAGATAAGCTTCGAGCCAGCCGCGCGCGCGATCGGGATGGTCGGTCGCAAAGAGGATCGCTTCGTGATCGAGACCGTTCACGCGGTCGTTCGCCGCGCGGATCGCATCCATGGAGTTTCGCACGGCACTCTCGGCGCTCATGCGCTCGGGGTTGATGTCGATGCCGAACCACCCTCGGTAACCGTGCATCTTGAGCACGTAGAGCGCGGCCTCGAACTGTTCGGGCGATACGACGCCGACGTTCAGGTCCTGGTCGTAGTTGCCCAGCGGTTGCGAGTTCAGGTGCACGTGCGCGAGTCGGCCGTACTCGAGGACGAGGCTGAAGCTGTACGCGAGATCTTCGTGAGCCATCTGCATGTGGCCGATCTCGGGATTCATCGCCACCATCGCGTGGCCGTCGGCGAGACGCGCGCGGTGATCGGCGTGGCCGAGCAGCGACTCGGTCTTCATGCCCAGCAGCACGCCCTCGGCGGTGGTGCCGTAGATCTGATGCCCGCGCGGCTCATAGGGCTTGGGCTCGAACGCCACGCGCACGCCGGGGACCGCGTCCAGCGCCTCGGCGAGGCCGTAGGCGAAACGGTCGCGCATCGCGATGAAATCCTGCCCGAAGGGATTTTCGTAGCCGTCGATGCCGGCCCACACGATCATGAAATCGGTGTCGAGCTCCTTGTTGAAACGCAGCGCCTGCGCGGTGCGCTCGATCGCCTTTTTTCTCACATCCGGAATGGGCGACGAGAGCGAGCCGAACTCGAAATCGGAGTCGTAAAACAGGAGCGGGATGACCGTGACGATGCGCACGCCGGTGTCGCGCGAAAACGCGCGCCACAGGTCGAGGTTGGCCTCGTTGATCTCGTTCGGGTAGTGCGCCTCGATCCCGCCAAGGCCGTACGGGACCAGCCTCGCCGCGATCTCCAGACGCTGCTCGATCGAAAGATGCGCGCCGTAGGCGTCGTGAAAGCGCGACGACATCGGCGACAGAAACCAGACGCCGACTGAAAACCGCAGGTCGAGTTCGAACGCGCGCATGTGTGCGACGAGGTCTTCGCGGCTTCGGCGACACGTCTGGTTGCGCAGATCGACAAACGGCATGGCGTGCTCCTCTCACTCGCGGCGAATCGGTTCGCGAGGGCGTTTCAGAATCGCTTTGGATCGATCCTGTAAAAACGGCATGTGGCACAGCCGCCCCCGCCTGTGCGGGAGAAATGCACAGCCGGGGGCGGCTGTGCCACATGTTCAAATCGGATCCCGAATGACTTCTACGTGCGTCCGCACGCGGCGCGCAGCGCGATCGACACCTTCGACGACGGCGCATGGCCGAGCGCGTCGCAAATCGCCCACCCGGCGCGCGCGAGCGCGTCGAGGTCGACATGGGTCGCGATCCCGAGTCCGTTCATCAGATATACCACATCCTCGGTGGCGACGTTGCCGCCCGCGCCGGGCGCGTAGGGGCAACCGCCCAAACCCGCGACGGCGGCGTCGACCACGGTCACGCCGAAACGCAGGGCCTCGCAGATGTTTGCGAGCGCCTGCCCCCAGGTATCGTGGAAGTGCACGGCGACGCGCTCGACGAGCACGCGCGCGAGGACCGCTTCGAGCATGCGCGCGACGCTCGCCGGTGTGCCGACGCCGATCGTGTCGCCGAGCGAGATTTCTTCGCAGCCCAGATCGATCAGGCGCGCGGCGACGTCGGCCACGCGTGCGGGATCGACCGGGCCCTCATAGGGGCAGCCGACGACCGTGGAGAGGTACCCGCGTACGCGCACGCCCATCTCGAGCGCCTCGGGCACAAACGCCGCGAATCGATCGAGGCTCTCGTCGATGGAGCAATTGGTGTTCCTGCGGCAGAAACTCTCCGACGCCGCGGTGAAGATCGCGATGTGATCGACCCCGGCCTCGCGTGCATCGGCCCAGCCGCGTTCGTTGGGCACCAGCACGGGGTACGACACGCCGCTCGAGCGGTCGAGCGCGGCGAGCACCTGGGGCGTCCCCGCCATCTGCGGCACCCATCTGGGCGAAACGAAGCTGCCCGCCTCGATCTCCCGCAGCCCCGCATCCGCGAGCGCGCGGATCAGTTCTACGCGCGTCTCGACGGAAACCGGATTCGGCTCGTTCTGCAACCCGTCGCGCGGGCCGACCTCGACGATGCGCACGCGCGACGGCCACGGGTTCATTCGTTCGCCTCCGCGACGAGATCGACGAGCACGGCGTCCTCGTGCACCTGATCGCCCTCGGCGAAAAACACCTCGCGCACGACGCCCGACGCGTTCGAGCGTACCGTGTGTTCCATCTTCATCGCCTCGACGACGATGAGCGCGTCGCCGCGCTCCACCGCGTCGCCGGCGCGCACGAAGACCTTTTGCACGCGCCCCGGCATGGGCGAGACGATCCGCTCGCCGCCGCGCTCCGAATCGACTTCGACGTCGAGCAGATCGGACAGCAGCAGCCGGTGCGTGGAACTTGCCGTGATGACCGTGATCTCGTGGCCGTTCTGGACCACCGTGGCGCTCATGCGCGCGCCGCCCAGATCCGCGAGCAGGTCGCCGGAGGCGTCGAATTCGCCCGAAATGGCCAGCGACTCCTCGCCGAAATGCGCGACGAATCCCGACTCGACGAAACGGATCATCACCGCGACCTCGCGGCCCCAATCCCAAAAACGCAGCGTGTGTTCGTAATGTTCGTTGAGCCGCCAGCCGGTCGTCAGGTGCCACGGCGACCAGGGATCGCCGCTTTGCGCGGCGGCCTCGGCCGCGGCCTGCTCGCGACGCAGCAAGACAAATAGCGAGGCGAGCGCGAGCACGATGTTCGACGCGGGCTGCGTGGTGGGGAGCAACTCATCGCGGTGCGCGTCGATGAACGCGGTGTGCACGCGGCCCTCGCGAAACGCGGGGTGCGCGGCGAGCGCCGACAGAAAGGTCAGATTGGTCGTCACTCCGGCGATGCGGTAGTCCGCGAGGGCACGGCGCAGACGGCGCAGGGCCGAGCGCCGGTCGGCGTCCCAGACGATGAGCTTGGCGATCATGGGGTCGTAGTAAACGTCCACGCGGTCGCCTTCGCGCACGCCGGTGTCGACGCGCACGTGGGCGTTTTGCGCGGGCAGGCGGCAGTGGCGCAGTTCGCCGATCGACGGCAGGAATTCGTTGCGCGGGTCCTCGGCGTATACGCGCACCTCGATCGCGTGCCCGCGCTGAGCGATCTGGGCCTGCGCGACGGGCAACGGCTCGCCCGCGGCGACGCGGAGCTGCCACTCGACGAGATCGTACCCCGTCACCATTTCGGTGACGGGATGCTCGACCTGAAGCCGCGTGTTCATTTCGAGAAAATAAAAGTCGCCGCCGGCGTCGAGCATAAACTCGACCGTCCCCGCGCCGACGTAATCCACTGCGCGCGCAGCCGCCACCGCGGCGCTCGCGAGTTTGGCGCGAAGCTCCGGCGCGAGCCCCGGCGCGGGCGATTCCTCGATCACCTTTTGATGGCGTCGCTGCACGGAGCAGTCGCGCTCGAAGAGATGGACGACGTTGCCGTGCCGGTCGCCGAAGACCTGGATCTCGACGTGACGGCCCTCGGTGATGTAGCGCTCGAGCAGCACGCGGTCGTCGCCGAACGCGGAGGCCGCCTCGCGCCGGGCCGAATCGAGCGCCGCCGCGAAATCCTCCGCGCGATGCACGATACGCATGCCCTTGCCGCCGCCGCCCGCCGTTGCCTTGATCATCAGCGGATAGCCGACGGCCTCGGCGTGGCCCGCGAGCTCGCCGCCTTCCGTCGCGTCGCCGTGCCAGCCCGGCACGACCGGCACGCCCGCGCGTTCCATGAGCGCGCGCGCTTCGGATTTCGACGCCATCGCGCGGATCGCGGGGACGTCCGGCCCCACGAACGCAAACCCCGCGGCGACGCACGCCTCGGCGAATTCGGCGTTTTCGGCGAGGAAGCCGAAACCCGGATGAATCGCCTGCGCGCCCGCCCGCCGGGCCGCGTCGACCAATCGGTCGATGCGCAGGTAGCTGTCGCGCGGTTCCGGGCCGCCGATCGCGAACGCGTCGTCAGCTTGCTCGACGAAGGCGGCGTGGGCGTCCGCCGACGAATACACGGCGACCGTGCGCACCCCAAGTCGGCGGCAGGTGCGGATGATGCGGCAGGCGATCTCGCCGCGATTGGCGATGAGGACCGCGTCAAACATGTTTGCGCCAGGCGGGTTCCCGTTTTTCGAGAAACGCCTTCATGCCCTCCTGCGCCTCCACCGAGCCGCGAAGGTCGGCGATGAGTCCCGCGAGTTCCTCGCGCAGCGCCGGGTCGATCGGCGCATTCGCGACGCGCTCCACGAGTCGTTTGCCGAGGTTCTGCGCCACGGGGCCGCCGGCCGCCAGCGTGGCGGCAAGCCGGTCACGGCGCGCGGCGAGATCGCCCGGCTCGCACACCTCGTGCACGAATCCGAGGCGCAGTGCCTCGGCCGCGTCGATGCGCTCCCCCGTCTGGAAGTAGCGCTTCGCGGCGCGCCGACCGATCGCGGCGACGATGTACGGGCTCACCACGGCGGGGATCAGGCCGAGATTCACCTCCGAGAGCGCGAAGACGGCGGCCCCAGACGCGATGGCGATGTCGCAGCAGGCCACGAGACCCGCCCCGCCGCCGATCGCCGCGCCGTTCACGAGGGCCGTCACGGGCTTCGGAAACTCGTAGATCGTATGCATGAGGCGCGACAGCTTCATCGCATCGGCGTGGTTTTCCTCGCGCGTGTACGACGCCATGCGTCGCATCCAGTTGAGGTCCGCACCCGCCGAAAAATGCTTTCCCGCGCCCGTCAGAAAAACCGCGCGCACGTTCGCGTCGCCGGCCGCCGTGTCGAACGCGTCGATCATCCGCGCGATCAGTTCGTCGTTGAACGCGTTCCTCACCTCGGGCCGGTTCATGGTGAATGTCGCGATGCCGCGCGCATCGGTTTCGGTCAGCAGTATCTCGCCGTTCGTCATGCTCGCCTCACATGCGGAAGATGCCGAAATCCGTCGGCTCGACGGGCGCGTTGAGCGACGCCGAAATGCCCAGCGCCAGAATCATGCGCGTGTCTCCGGGATCGATGATGCCGTCGTCCCACAGGCGTGCGGTCGAGTAATACGGATGGCCCTGCGTCTCGTATTGGGCGCGGATCTCGGCGCGGAATCGCTCCTCGTCGTCCGCCGGCCACGATTCCCCGCGCTCTTCGAGTCCGTCGCGCCGGATGCGCGCGAGCACGCCGGCCGCCTGTTCGCCTCCCATCACGCTGATGCGCGAGTTGGGCCACATCCACAGAAACCTCGGCGAATACGCCCGCCCGCACATGCCGTAGTTGCCCGCGCCGAAGCTGCCGCCGATGACGACGGTGAATTTCGGCACCCGCGCGCACGCCACCGCCGTGACGAGCTTCGCGCCGTCCTTGGCGATGCCGCCGGTTTCGTATTTGCGCCCGACCATGAAGCCCGTGATGTTCTGGAGGAACACGATCGGCACCCCGCGCGCGCAGCACAGCTCAACAAAATGCGCGCCTTTCTGCGCCGATTCGGAGAAGAGAATTCCGTTGTTTGCGACGATGCCGACGGGATACCCGTGGATCGCGGCGAAACCCGTGACGAGCGTCGTGCCGTATCGGCGCTTGAACTCGTCGAACTCGCCCGCATCGACGATGCGCGCGATCACTTCGCGCACGTCGTAGGGCACGCGGGGATCAGCGGGGATCACGCCGTAGAGTTCCTCGGGATCGTGGAGCGGCGGGCGCGGGGCACGCACGGCGAGCGGAATCGACTTGCGACGATTGAGATTGGCGACGATCCGGCGGGCGATGGCGAGGGCGTGCGCGTCGTTTTCGGCGAAGTGATCGGCGACACCCGACACGCGCGTGTGAACATCCGCGCCGCCCAGTTCCTCGGCCGTGACGACCTCGCCCGTGGCGGCCTTCACGAGCGGCGGCCCGCCGAGAAAGATCGTGCCCTGCTCGCGCACGATGACCGTTTCGTCGGACATCGCCGGGACGTACGCGCCGCCCGCCGTGCTCGAGCCCATCACGACCGCGATTTGCGGAATCCCCGCCGCGGACATGTTCGCCTGATTGAAGAAGATCCGACCGAAGTGATCGCGGTCGGGGAAGACCTCGTCCTGACGCGGCAGGTTCGCGCCGCCGGAATCGACGAGATAGATGCACGGCAAGCGATTTTGCGCGGCGATCTCCTGCGCGCGCAGGTGCTTTTTGACCGACAGCGGGTAGTAGCTGCCGCCCTTCACCGTGGCGTCGTTGACCAGGATCATGCACTCGACGCCGCTCACGCGCCCGATTCCCGCCACGATGCCCGCGCAGGGGACATCCTCGTCGTACACGCCGTGCGCGGCGAGCTGCCCGAGCTCCAGAAACGGCGAGCCCACGTCGAGCAACACGCGGACGCGTTCGCGCGCGAGCAACTTGCCGCGCTGCGTGTGGCGGCGTCGCGCGGCCTCGGGTCCGCCGAGCTTGACGCGCTCCACCTTCCCGCGCAGATCGCCGACGAGCACGCGCATGGCGGCGGCGTTGGCGGCGAAGGAAGCGGAACGGGGGTTGATGGAACTGCGCAGCGTGGGCATGACCTACCGGGGGATGAGACCCGGTAATTTATCGTCGCCTCGCGGGCGTGTCCACACGGCAAAGCTCAACGGGCCTACGTCATGAAACCGGGTCAAGGGTCTTTCTCTTTTTTTTGCGCCGTGGTAGTGTAGTATATAGTACTACACTGGAGAACGGCATGGGTGCTAGGGAATTTATGGCGCGAAGGACGCGGATTCTTGAGGAATTGGCCCAACTGACGCAGATGCGCCGAGGCAGCATCACGGATCAGGTCGTGGGGGCCGAGGATTTGCGGGTGTATGCCGGGATCACAGCGAGTGCGAAGGACGTGGAACGGGTGGCGGAGCGGATCGGGGATGAGACGGAAGTGCGGCGGCGGACAGAAGCCGAGGCGCTCATCGGGCCAACCGGCGAGCAACGCGTGGAGAAGACGATCCCCGTGCTCTACGTGGCGTATGACGGCACGGGCGTGCCGATGACGAAGCGCGAGGTCGCCGGCCGCAAGGGCAAACAGCCCGACGGATCGGCAAAGACACGGGAGGCCAAGCCGGGGTGCGTGTTCACGCAGACGACCACCGACGAGAACGGGCGACCGGTCCGCGATCCGGATTCCACGACCTTCGTGGGCGCCGTCGAGAATGCGGAGGCGTTCGGCCGGCGGATTTACGCCGAGGCGAGGCGGCGCAAACTCGAGGAGGCCGCGCGCGTCGTGGTCCTGGGCGACGGGCGGCGTGGATTCTGAATCCGGCTCAGACGCCCTTTCCCGGCGCGGTCTTGATCGTGGACCTCTATCACGCCAAGGAGCACGTGGCGAATCTCTGCAAACTCCTGTTCGCCGAAGAGGCGACGATCAAGCGCCATCGCATCGGATGGTGGACGGACCTGGAAGAAGGAAACATCGACAAGATCGTCGCGGAAGCGAGAGCGGCGCTGCCGCGACGAGGGAAGAATCGAAAGGCTGCCCTGACCGAAATCGCCTATCTGGAGAAAAACCGAGAACGCATGCGCTACGCGAATTTCCGCGCCCAAGGACTTTTCGTCGGATCCGGCGTCGTCGAGGCAGGATGCAAAACCGTCATCGGCCAGCGACTCAAGCAATCCGGTATGGAATGGTCCCTCCGAGGCGCCAACGCCATCATCGCCCTGCGCTGTAACATGCTCTCCAGCCGTTTCGAGGATTATTGGGAATCCCGATGCGCATAAACCCGGAAATCAGACGCAGGCCC
>JADLEX010000137.1 GCA_020845895.1 Deltaproteobacteria bacterium
CCGACGACGGGCATTTCCGAATCGTCGAGCGGCGAGACCTGCACGCCCACCGGCGCGCCGGTGCAGTCCATCACGTCCCACTCGCACGAATCGGCGCACTGGCAAACACCGTCGTAACCGTAGCCGCACGGGTCGCCGACCTGGCAGCACAGGTCGTTGTCCTCGTAGCCATCGCACCAGTCGACGGATTCGAGGTCGAGAATGTCGGTGAGGGGGCAGTTTCCACCGGCTGCAGAAGGTGTCGGATCGTACGTCCCATCGTCTTCGTCCACTGAACAGCCGGTGAAGTCGATGGATCCGTCCTGCGTGTCGCCGGTCGCCGTGAAGATGGCCGTCTGACTCGGGTCGTTCGACTCCCAATCCACCAGCACGTCGCCCGTAGACCACGTCGCGATGACCCCGCCCGTCGACGGATTCCCCGTCGCCGCGTTCGCGTGGATTTCCGCGTACCGCCCGTATGTGACGTCATGTCCCTCCACAATGATTTGGCCGCCCGCCACGTCCTGAGTAGCGTTGAGCTCGCCGTGGACCTCCACGCTCCCGTTCGAGGACAGGTAGATGATCCCGCCCTTGGTGGAGCCGTCGCGGTCGAGGTTGCGGATCGAGACCTCGCCAAGCGCACCGACGTTGAGCGAGTCCAGCGCCGCAAGGCGAATCATCGCGGACTCCTCCGGCCGGTTGTAAAGAAGGCCGTCGATGGTGATGTTGCGGGCGATGATCGTGAGCTGCGCGTCGGAGTCATCCGCATCCACGGCGAGCGTGGATGAAGAAGGAATCGTGAAATCGCAGTCGGTCGTGATCGTCAGACCGCGTTCGCCGGTTGCGAGGAACGCGGAGCCATCCAACTCGACGTTGTATCCCGAGAAATCGAGGACCTCGAGATCCTCGACGGGTTCGGGCCATTCATCGAGCACGATCGGTGTTCCATTGCACGACGGCGTGTTGGAGAAGGAGAACGGCATTTCGGCGAAACCGAAATCGACCATGAGCGTCACGGCGCTCCCGAAGAGTCCGGAATCGTCCATGGACCGAACGCATTGCGTGAATTCGTCCGTCTCTCCCAACGACGAAAGGGTCTTGATGCCGATCGGCGACGTGGAACTGGCGAGCTGAGTGTCATTCTCGTCCTGTACGACCAACTCGGCCCAAGCCGCGAATTGTTTTGGCGGCGCCCAAGGATTCATGCCTGCGATCGACCCGCGAAACTCGATGGCATACGTGCTGCACAGCAATCCCTCGGGATTCTGGGCAACGGGCTCGCCGCGAAACCCATTGCGGGTCAGGCTGACATCAGAATCGTCTCCGTCCACGGTCCCGCAGCGGTCATTGTATTTCGGGTGCCCGGCGACCTTTCTTACGCAATTCCGTTCGTATTCGTAGTTCCCGTTCTCCGCATCGACGACGTACGTTGCATCGGGCGGATTGGGGTCCGCAAATTCCTCGTCGTCGCACGCGGGCAGCGTGTGCCAGAACCGGTCAGGAGATGCGATGAATCGGATCTCGAATTCCGCGTTTTCGTATCCGGTCACGTTCGGCAGGTCCTCGTCGTAGCAGGCGGTCATTTCGTAGCGGTAAATCTTGTCGCCGTCTTCTGTGTACGATGACATCGCGATGTCCACGCCGGGTGAGGAATCGGACGGGCGGATTGGCGAGGGCGGCGGTGGGACGATCTCTTCGGATTCGATGCCGGAGCCGGCACTGCTCAGAATGAAATTGCGAATCGACCCTTCCAGTCGGTTCCACCCCTGAGTCAAACGACGGGGGTGCAGGGCGTCGGCATTCACGAAACTCTCGAACTTCTTGTCGAGATGTCGATCGAAGGTCTGCGGGTCGTCGAGGTCGACGTAGCCGGCGTCGATAACGCCCTCGGACGGGAACAACGCATTGTGCCAGAAGTAATCTCCGTAGAGAAACCCGTAACCTCCTCGCGCACCGAGGAAATACCCGTGGTCCACATCCCCCTCAAGCTGCATGAATGCGTTCTCAGCGCCGAGATATGAACGGTACATCTCGAACGTGCGCTGAAGCCCCATAAGACCCCACGGTTCATCGGCGGAGCCTTGAGCAAGAAGGATCGGTCGCTCGTCGAACGTCGGATCGTAGCGAAGCGGGCTGAAGTAGCGGCTCAGCGCGCATCCCGCTTCCATGCGGTCGAGAACGGGCTGCGAGAACTGCGAGGGCAAATCTCCGTCGCAATCCCATGCGATGTAGGGCCGATTCGCGGCGTCGTCGCCGACCAGCGGCGCGCCCGAGGTCACTATGGTGTAGCCCATGTTGTTGCCGGGCACGCGGAAGTTGTCGTCGAGGCTTCCGTGCGCGGCGAACGTGAAGACCCCGGTGATCGTGACGTTGGAGTACATGGACGCCTGCAGCGCCTCGTTGCTGACCAGTCCCAGCCAGCCGCCGGCCGAAAAACCGCCGATGGCGAGGCTTCCGCTGGTCCAGCCCGCAGGCTCGAAGAACTTGTCGAAGAGGTTGACGGCGCGCATGGCGCTTTCGCCAAAAGCCCACGCATAGTTGCGCGCGGGTTGTACCGGGTCCTCACCCAGAAATCCGTCGAGGAGGTAGCGGTGTTGCGCGTCCTCCAGAGCGCGCCATCCCGGACCCGAGGGCTCACGACCCGCACTGACGTTGATTTGGGTAACGATGGTGTTGAAATCCTCATATGCAGGAAGGTCGCTGGGATCGATGTCCTGAGACATGTCCGCTGCGACGTGCGACGGCGGCGCGATCATCACGACGAAGACCTTGCCGGCGTTTTCAAGATGCGCTGGGCTTCCGACAAGCGGTTGGTAGGAACTCGTTGACCACAGCGCGGCCAGCTTCGCGGCTTCGGCGGGCGAAGAGGGATTGCGGAAGCCGGGGAGGTACAGGACGCCGGGACGAGCGAGCGTCTCAAGCTCGTCCTTGACGCAATCGAGAGGATGTCCCTCGGAATCAACGGGGCGTTCCGTGGCGAAGTACCCAAAAACAGTCCCGTCCACGAGCGGAGGGCCGAGTTGGCTTGGGTTTCCGATGAGGCGGGTGAAGCGAATTTTTCCGACACAGTACTCTCCCCAGTCGTCGACGCCGGGCGTCGTGCTGTTTCCGTTCGAAGCGAAATGCTTGTAGCCCCTGGTTGAATCGGCGGTGGGCAGGAAATCGAGACCCAGGCGGAATACGCCGATCTGGTCGATCTCAAAATGGTCGTCGCGAATGTGATATGGGTCATCGATTTCGTCGTCATCGTCGCCGACGTAATCGTCGATTACGGAACAGCCCGAGTCGGTCGTCATCGATTCGAAGCGGAACCCCTCGCAGCCCGCCATTTCCTCGCACTCCGAGAAAAGCTCGCCGAGCGTTGCCGGCGGGGCTTCGAACGTGCAGGGTGTCGCCAACGCGCTGCCTGCTCCGTAACCGAGCGCGATCACGAATATGGCCAAGGGTACACCGATCCTGTTGAAGCGTCTCATGGTGAAACTCTCCTTCTCTGGTTGACGGTCAGTTGTACTCAACGACTCGGCGAGCGCCGAATTGAGAAACCTATGGCAAACTGTCCGGATCAAAGGTGACCATTACCGTCGATGCCCCGGTATAACCAATGCTCCGAAATCGTCCATTTTCTAATCGAAATAACTTCGCAGATCCAAATTCAACTTCATCAACGAGAATTGGATGCCACTCCATCTGCCCTGACTGGTTGGTGATGTAATGAAAACCGCTCAGGTCATCAGATTCACCGTCCGGCGTGCCGCTTGCAACGAAATGCGCTGTTCCGGCATTGTCGATATACATATTCTCTTCTTGGTAGCCGGCATTAGCGACAGGCAAGGATTCCGTCACCCACATGCCGCTGTCGTTATGTATATAATACAATCCATAATCCGTGGTCATGCCGCCAACCAAGGCATGCAACGACCCATCCGTCGCCTTCTGCAAATAGATACTGTTCGTCCCAATTGCCAGCTCGTCGATCAGTTCCTCGTCCCAGTTGTCAGCGCCGATCCTATGCGCCAAGACTGGCCCATCCGAAACAGGGACGGGGCCTCGATAGGCTACCGTCGGAACCTCTTCCTCGTCGAGGATGAAATCGGCGATGAAAAGCGTGTCGTTGATGTCTTCGACGATCCAGTCTTGCCCTGTCTTGCGAATGTAGCGGGAAATCTGGGCAACGCCGTTCGAACCAGCGAAAGCGACATGCGGCGACGCAGCTTCATCAATCGCCACGTGGATGTCACTGAAGCCGTTCAGCCCCGTCATGATATTCTCAAACTCCCAATCGTTACCGATCTTTTTTCCGTATCGCAAATATCCGTCCACTTCATTTCCCCAAACGACATGTAAAACGCCGTTAGGACCAATGGCAATCGCTCCATCTTGAGGAAACGAATAAGATTCTTGTTCTTGGTCGAGTAACTCCTGAGACCATACCCCATCTTTCAGTAAACCATGATGAATTCGACTATAGAGGTCGCTCGTCGACAGAAAATGTATTCCACCTTCTGCGTCCATGACCGACTTGTCGGTTGAAAAAACATGATTCGCCGCAATTCCGTACCGCTTCCACGTCCCATCCGCGTTGGTGTCGTAGAAAAGAGCGATTGGATAGTCGTAATGCTGCCGATGCACGATATGAATCTTTCCGCCCGCGTCCACCGCCGAGATCATGTTGCGCGCATTGCGCAGCGCGCTCGTCCCGATCTGATAGAAGACCCACTCCCCGCTCGCGTTCGTTGCGTAACGCACGTTGTGGCCGAGCCGGTCCGAATACACGAAGTGCAGGTTTCCGGCCCCGTCGCGGTCCATCGTCACGGACGAAAGCATGTCGATGCAGTCGTCCAGCTTTTCAAAAACCCATCCGTCGTCGGTTCGATACCCGCTGTAGAGCGCAAGATCCGCGTCGCCATCCCCCGCCACGCGCACGATGCCCTCGGCGTCAATAAACAGGTCCCACGGGGCCATCTCCGGATGCGCGATCTCGTCCTCCCAGTCCCCAGTGGTCTTTCGCCAGTAATGCATCCCGTCGTCATCGTAGTACATCACGTGTGGGTTCCCGTTCGCGTCCAGGTCGATGTTCAGCCAACCGCTGTACAGCGGCGGCGTCGCCAATACCTCCGTCGAAAAAACGCCGTGGTCCCACGTCGCGTAATGCACGCGTTCGTCGTCCCGCTCGAACTGGTTGTAGACGAGGTGCACCACGTCGGTATCCGGGTCCACTTCCATGTCGAATTCGGGATACTCACCCCGGTCGTCTACGAGGATCGTCGCGATCTCCCAGTCCCCCGACTCGTCGGTCGCGTAACGCAGTTCCCGCACGTCCTCGTTGCTGAAAGGCCGGTACGTGAAGACAACGTGCAGATTCCCCTCGGCGTCCATGTCCATGTTTTTCACTTCGCCGCCGAAGGGCTCGATCGTCTCGCGCGTCTGGTCGCCGGTCATCGGATCGATCGACCAGACGTCGAGCGACTTGCCCTCTTGGCCGAGGATTCGCACGCGCCCGTCGGGCGCGACGAGGATGTCGTTGCGTCCCGCGCCCGCGGTGCTCGCGACGATCTGCTGAAAAATCACCCCGTCGAAATTGAACTCCGGCCACGGGCCGTAGGGAACCTCCGGGATGATCTCCTCGGGCGTCGCGATGTATGGGTCGCAGGGCGTTCCGGAACCTGGAAGCGAAGTCGTCGTTGTCGAAGAGGTCATGACCACCGTCGTCGTGGTCGTGGGCGACGTGGTGGTCGTCGTGCCCGCGTCGTCGTCGAGGTCGTCGTTCAGGGAATCATCGTCGAGGGAGTCGTCGTCCGACTTCGCCGAGGCTTCGTCGGATGAATCGGGCGATTCGCAATCGCAGGCGGAAACCGCCGCGAGGGCAATCAAGAGGCATAAGGTGACGGTGGTTCGCGTTTCCACTTCATCTCCCTTTGTCCCCAACGGTCATAAAATTCAATATAAAATCGATACGCCTTTTACATGCGAAATACGGTAAGGCAAATTACGAAATAGTCGATTGTCGGTCTCCTCACAATCTTGTCACGCAACGGGCGGTCGGTCGCCGGCAACGCGTACCGGTCCGGCGCCGCGACGAAGCCGTGCGAGGCCACCGGTTCGATTGACGCCCCGCGGGTGGGGTGTTAAGTCATGCGCGATTCGTCCGAACCCGCGAGGATCCCTTGAAGGACAAGCAAGAGCGCGTCATTCGCCGATATCAGAATCGGAAGCTCTACGACACGCAGGCGAGCCGCTACGTCACCCTCGACGAAATCGCCGAGATGGTGAAAGAAGGCGTCGACGTCAAGGTTATCGACAATCGGACGAAGAAAGACCTGACCGCGTTGACGCTCACGCAGATCCTTTTCGAGGAAGAGAAGAAGGACAAGTCGATCCTGCCGCTTTCGGCCCTCAAGAAGATCCTTCAGGTCGGTCAGGACAGCATGACGGACTTCGTGGAGCGGGTGATCCTGCCGGGGTTGCAATCGATCGGTCAGGCGCGCGGCGAGGTGGAGAAGGTGCTGGAACGCCTCGTTCACCGGGGTAAGATTGGCGAGGACGATCGACAAAACCTGATCCACGAGGTGTATTCGACCAGCCAAAAGACGGCTGAGGACCTCGGACACCACATCGACGAAAACGTCGGCCGATTTCTCGACGGAATCCGGTCGATCTCCGCCCTGACCGAAAAAGTCGCCCAACTCGAAAAAGACGTCGAGGAGCTCGAAACGCTCGTGCGCGAGCGTTTGAAAGACTCGTCCACGTCATAGCGCCCGGCGCGCGCGTGCGCTACAATCCCCGGTGAGACAAATGCGGAGTGGCGTCGTGAACGTCCCGTTTTCCAAATTGGCCGGCACCGGCAACGACTTTCTGATCATCGATCACCGGCAGTCGTTTCTTCCGCCGGGGGAGATGCCGGAGTTCGTCCGCAAGGTCTGCCGACGCGCGCAGTCGGTCGGAGCCGACGGCGTGATTTTTGTCGAACGCCACCCGAAACTTGACTTCGCCTGGCGCTTCTTCAACGCCGACGGTGGCGAAGCCGAAATGTGCGGCAACGGCGCGCGTTGCGTCAGCCGGTTTGCGTTCGCGCGAGGTTTGGCCGGCAAGACGATGCAGTTTCAGACCGTTGCCGGTGTCATCGAATCGCAGATTCTCGACGAGCGCCGCGTGAAAGTGCGCCTCACCCGCGCGCACGATGACCGCGAGGTGTCGCTCAGCCTGCCGGCGGGAAACGTGAACGGGCACATGGTCAACACCGGTGTCCCGCATGTCGTCGTTCAGGTCGCCGATGTGAGCACGGTCGACGTGGAAACGCTCGGCGCGCAGATTCGCTACGCGGCGCAATTCGCGCCCGCGGGGACCAACGCGAACTTTGTGCAGATCGTGGGCGAGCACGACTTGGTGATCCGCACCTACGAACGCGGCGTCGAGGGCGAAACCCTCGCGTGCGGAACGGGGTGCGTCGCCGCCGCGACGATGCTGGTGAAAAGCGGCGCGGTGAACGCGCCGGTGAATCTGCGAGTGCGTTCCGGCGAAACACTGACGGTGCATTTCTCGGGCGACGACCCGCTGAATTCCGACGCGTGGCTCGAAGGTCCGACGCAGTGGATCTGCGACGGCGAACTTCGGCCCGAAGCCTGGCAGGGGGCATAAATGCCGCTTTACGAGTTTCGATGCGAGAAGTGCGGCGGCGTATCGGCGTTTCGCGAGAAGATGTTCGAGCGCCAGCCGCTGTTTTTCGGGCGGCGCAAATGCTCGCACTGCGGTTCGAAGAAGATCAACAAGATCATATCGCGCGTCGCCGGTCATGTGGAACGAACCTACAACGAACAACTCAATGAACTAAAGTCGATGGGCAATGTCACCTTCATTCCCGAGGAAATGATGAAGCGGCCGGAGCCACCGGGCGGCGTTTGCCCTTACCACCAGGCGCACGTCGAGGAAGAAAAAAAGCTGGCATCGGCCGAATCCGAGAAAAAGGCCAAGTCACCCATCGTTCTGAGTTCGTGAATCCGCCCCACGCAAGATTCGATTTCGCGCCGGTCGCCGTTGCGTTCGCGTGTTTTACTGCACTCGCCGCGTGTATCGCGACGCTCTCCGCGTGTTCGCGCGCACCTGCGCCGACGGGGGTTCTGGTCTATTCGGACGCAGCCGGCCGCGTCGTGGCGTGGGACTTCGATACGAAGCGGTCGCGCACCCTCGTCTCGGGCGGCGCGGAAGGCGACCTTGCCGTGGATCGATCGGGCCGGAGTGTCGTCTACGCCGCCACTGGACCAGAAGGCGTCCGCGCTCTGCTGTCGCGCAATTTGGTGACAGGGACCGTCGAAGCGCTGTGCCAGGCGGGATACCCCGATGTTCCCACCTACTGGCGCGGCCCCGCGTTTTCGGCGAGCGGTGAGGAGGTGGTCTTCACGACGCGCGACGCCACGGGTGATCGTGCGGCGCATCTGGCAAAGGGCTCGCGCCACTGCGCACGGGTCGCCGACGGAATCACATCGACGGAATTTGGCCCGGGGGTCGATCGGGTTTTGCTGGCCGACGAACGCGCCTTCGCGGCATACGCCGTGACCGACCCGCTGGTGCCGGCGGTCCCGCCGGGAGTGTCCCTGCCGCCGGTCTGGCGATCCGATGAGGCCATCGTCGATCTCGCGGTCGATCGTCTCTACGAGCGATTCGCGGTTCTCACGCCCTCGCGTTTCCTGGCCCGAGGCTTCTCGGGAGGGACGACCGAGAGCGCGTTCGAGTTCGCGAAATCGAACGAGGGCGACGCCGGTCGCGACCCGGTATCGCTGAGTTTTTCCCCGGACGGCGGATTCATCGCCGTCGTCTTCGGGCCGAGGGACGGCGCCCATATTCGCATTTACGAGATTCCGCGTCCCGGCGCGACGTTTGTCGATCGCGGCGAAGTCCCGCTCGACCCCGCGCCGATTCCCGCGCAGTTCGCGTGGGTTCCGCGCCTCTTGGGAACGGGGGAGCCGGCCGCTCCGTAGCGCGGTCAGACAAGATCCGCGCGTGCCATCAGACCCGCGTCCGCCAGCACGTCGGAACACGACCCCTCGGCGACGATCCGACCGTCCTTCATCACGACCGCGCGGTTGCACAGGCGGCGCGCGAGATCGAAATCGTGCGTCGCCACGATCTGCGTTCCACCGATCGCAGCCAAAAGTTCCGCGATCTCCCGGCGACCGCGTGGATCGAGGTGCCCCGTGGGTTCGTCCAAGGCGAGCACGCGCGGCGACATCGCCAGCACAGCCGCGATGGCAACCCGCTTTTTCTGACCCAGACTCAGGTGGTGCGGCACGCGCCGCTCCAATCCTCCGAGTCCCACGTCCGCGAGGGCGCGCCGCATGCGTTCCGCGACGACGTTGTCCGCGAGACGTTGATTGCGCGGGCCGAAAGCGACATCTTCGCCGACCGTCGTACAGAAAAGTTGGTCATCCGGATCCTGAAAAACGAGACCCACGCGACCGATATCCATGGGGTTCTTTCGTCGCGAAGGATCGCATCCCTCGACCAAAACGCACCCACGCGAGGGCACGAGTCCCGCGATGTGCCGGAGCAAGGTCGATTTTCCCGCACCGTTGGCGCCCACGATCGCGATGCGTTCGTTTGTATCGACGCGCAGATGAACTTCCGCGAGCGCGGATGTCCCGTCGGGGTAGTCGTACGTCAGACCGCGAATCTCGATGATGGCGGTCGTCACGCGAAAAGCCCCAGCGCCGCGCCGGCGAAGACGATTGCACCGGCCTGAACCCATCCCTTCGCGCCGAGGGGAGCGGGGAAGGGCGCCGGGCGAACGTGCCCATCGAAACCGCGCGCGACCATCGCGGAGTACATGCGCTCCTGCCGCTCATGGCTGCGGACGAAGAGCGCACCGATGAGCCGCCCGATCGACCGGATTTCGCGAAAGCTTCGGCCGCGATACCCGCGCGCGACGAGCCCGTGGCGCATCCGGCGCACCTCCTCGGCCAGCACGTGGATCGAGCGAAACGTCACGACGAGACCGGTGACGAGGGACGGCGGAACGCGCATCCACGCAAGACTCGCCCAGAGCCGGTCCGTGGGTACGGTCGCGGAAAGCAGCACGGCCGCGCCCGTGGCGGCGAAGACCTTGAGTGCGACGCCGATCGCGGTGTGAACGCCGGAGGGGTAGATGTGCAGACCGAGCCAAACGGTGGGCGTTTCGGGAGCAGGCGGCGGCACGAAGGGAAGCCAGAGGGTCACGGCGGCGATGACGGGCAGAACGATGAGCACGCGCGCGCCGCCGGCGCGCCAACTCGCCCGCCATGCAACGCCGAGGCACACGAGAAAAAGAATGTTCATCACCAGCGCGGCGTGACGCGACGCAGGCGTCGCGACGCACACGGCCAGAACGCCCAGAAGCGCCAGCACGCGCACGCGCTCGTCCGGCCCCGGCCCATGCGGCGTCGCGGAACTCACGAGCCGCGTTTTCGATTCGCGAGCGTTCGGCTGACGACGATGCCGATCCCGAACGTGGCGAACGTTCCGGCGAGGCCGGCCAGTGCGGTGGACCACCGGGGCGACGCGACGCCGGGTACCGCGTAATCGGGAAGCATGGCCGTCGCGGGGGCGCTATTCGCGGCGTGATCGGCGAACGCGAAATCTTCGGCGACGCGCTCGAGTCCGTCGGGGGCTGAAGATGCGAACGGCGAGGCCACGACAGCCACGGCAGCGGCGACGACGAGCCCGGCGAGCGCGAATCCGATCGTGCGCGTCATGGCGTCACCCATGCGTCGACGGCACCGGGCCGGGAATCCGGAATCAGATCGGGCCGGATCGCGGCGACGGTGGAGATCACCGAGGCGGTGATGGCCGCCTCGATCAGGCCGATCAGCACGTGCCAGCCGAGCATCGCCGGCATGACGAGCCCCCACGGCGCGCGCCCCGACAGCGCGACCTGCGTCGCGCACAGCCCACTCGCGATGAAGACCGAAACCCACCCCGCGAATGCACTAAGTGCGGGCAAGGGGACCGATCGCCCGAAACCGCTCGTTCCGGCGATTCGAAGAATCGCGACGGTCACGAGGGGCGGAACGACGGCCATGTTCAGGATGTTCGCGCCGAGCGCGAGCACGCCGCCATCGGCGAAGAGCAGCGCCTGAATCGCAACCACGAGGGTCATGACGACGATCGCCGCCGAGGGCCCGAGCAGAACCGTGGCGAGCGTCGCTCCCAGAAAGTGGCCGCTCGTGCCCGCCGCGACGGGGATGTTGATCATCTGAGCGGCGAAAACGAATGCCGCGGTCGTTCCGACGAGGGGGACGTGCGCCGGACCGAGTTCGCCGCGAACCTTTTGAAACGCGATGGAAACCGCGGCGATGCCGGTGACGGCGGTCGCGACCGTGACGGGGGCGCTGAGAAACCCATCGGGAATGTGCATGGCGATCCTCGGAACGAAGCCGATATCGAATTGGGCCGCCGCCGCCTACGCGGACGAGCCGATATGAAAATCGCGGCAATCGTAATACCGGCGCCCATTTTCGTCAACGAAAAACTGCATCGGGTCCACGTCTCGGCGTGTTTTTCAGCTAACAATAACGGACGGTTACAAGGTAGCAGAAACATCCGCAAGGTCTTGGAATTGTTGCGAAAACGTTCGCACAGGTCAAATTTTGGCGCTTGATTTCGCCCGGCGAAGGTGCTAAACGGTCCGCAAGTCGGCAAGTCGGGGGGAAGCCGCTCGGTGTTTCCGGCGGTCCGGCGAATCCATAGAAGTAAGAATACCCACAGAAAATGGATTCGCGAGCCCCAGCGAAGGACACGATTCACGAGTTGGGCGTCCCATCGAACGCCCGGGAGGGTCGGCATGGCCGTGCGTGTGGCGATTAACGGATTCGGACGAATCGGGCGCGCGGTTCTGCGCCGCGCGATGGCGACAGGCAAGATCGAGGTGGTGGCGGTCAACGACCTGACCGACACGAAGACGCTGGCTCATCTGTTCAAGTACGACTCGGTGATGGGCACTTACGCCGGTTCCGTCGCCGCCGCGGACGGCCATTTCGTCATCGACGGCAAGAAGGTCGAGGTCCTGTCGGAAAAGGACCCCGCGGCGCTCGACTGGGCGAGCCGCGGGGTGCAGGTCGTGATCGAATCCACAGGGCTTTTTCTCTCCCCGGCCAAGGCATACCAGCATATCAAGGGCGGCGCGAAAAAAGTCATCCTCTCGGCGCCTTCGAAAAAGAGCACGCCCGAGGAATTGGCGAAATTCGGCTACGACAAGGAAGACGTGGACGCCACGTTCGTGCTGGGCGTCAACGACGATCTCTACGACCCGGCGAAACACCACATCGTCAGCAACGCCTCTTGCACCACGAACTGCCTCGCCCCCGTGGCGAAGGTGCTGCACGACAACTTCAAGATCCTCTCGGGGCTCATGACGACGATCCACGCCTACACCAACGACCAGCGCCTGCTCGATCTGCCGCACAAGGATCTGCGCCGGGCTCGCGCGGCGGCGGTGTCGATGATCCCGACCACGACGGGCGCGGCGCGCGCGGTCGGCCTCGTCATCCCCGACCTCAAGGGCAAGCTCGACGGCGGCGCGATTCGCGTGCCCACTCCCAACGTCAGCCTCGTCGATCTCACGGCAACACTCGACAAAGCTACGACAGCCGACGAGGTCAAGGCGGTTATGAAGGCGGCGGCGGAATCGGACCGGATGAAGGGCATCCTTCGTTACGTGGACGAGGAACTCGTCAGCATCGACTTCCAGGGCGATTCGCACAGTTCCGCTTTCGATGCTCCGCTGACGAAGATGATCGGCGACAAATGCGTGAAGATCATGTCGTGGTACGACAACGAGTGGGGCTATTCGTGCCGCGTCGTGGATCTCGCCGAGAAGATGGGAAATTCGCTCTAGTCGGCGGTCGAGCCTCCGCGGGCGGCGACGGAGCGAATCGCGCTTCCTGAAGGACTTCGAGAACGGGGGCGGGCATCGCCCCCTTCTTTGTTATGACAGGCGGACTAACCACGCGGAATCAGCGAGGGAACCATGACCGTCCAGTATATCGATGACCTCGAATTCGCCGGAAAGCGCGTTTTCCTGCGCGCCGACCTCAACGTCCCCCTCGACGAGCACCAGAACATCACCGACGACACACGCATCCAGGCCGTGCTGCCGACGCTCACGTATCTCCTGCGCCATGGGGCGCGCGTGGTCGTGGCGAGCCATTTGGGGCGACCCAAGGACGGCCAGAAGGACCCAAAGTACTCGCTGATGCCGGTTTCCGCGCGGCTCGCGCAACTGCTCGACAAGGATGTGATCCAGGCGCCCGAGGTGATCTCGGACGGCGTGCGTTTTCAGGCGCAGCAGCTCAAGGAAGGCGAGGTGATGGTGCTCGAAAACGTCCGCTTCCATCCGGGCGAAAAGAAAAACGACCCCGAACTCGCGAAGTCCTGGGCCGAGTTCACGGACGCCTACGTCAACGACGCGTTCGGATCGTCGCATCGCGCGCACGCATCGATCGACGCGCTGGCGCGAATCGTTCCGATCAAATGCGCCGGGTTTCTGATGCGCAAGGAATTGCAGTCGTTCAAGCTGGCGCTGGACAAACCGGCGCGCCCCGTGATCGCGATCCTCGGCGGAGCGAAAGTCTCCGACAAGGTCGGCGTCATTCAGAACCTGTTCGACAAGGTGGACGCGATCGTCATCGGCGGCGCAATGGCCTACACGTTTCTCAAGCAACTTGGCGAAAACGTCGGCAAGAGCCTTGTCGAAGAGGGCAAGCTCACACTCGCGGGCGAGATTCTCAAGTCGGCGAAGAGCAAGGGCGTGGCGATTCACCTCCCGACGGATCACGTGGCCGCGACGAAGATCGAAGCCGGCGCGGCGCATCGCGTGGTCGGCGCGGGCGGATTCGCCGAGGATGAAATGGGGCTCGACATCGGACCGGCGACGCGCGAGGCGTTCGCGAAGGTCATCGCCGAGGCGAAGACGGTCATCTGGAACGGCCCGATGGGAGTGTTCGAAATCGAGGAATTCTCGCACGGCACCTTCGCCGTGGCGGCGGCCGTGGCGAAGGCTGACGGCCTCTCCGTGGTCGGCGGCGGCGATTCGGTTTCGGCGATCCACAAATCTGGCGTCGCCGACAAAATCAGTCACATCTCCACGGGCGGCGGCGCGTCGCTCGAGCTGCTCGAAGGCCGCGTTCTGCCCGGCATCGCCGCGCTGGAATCATGAGGAACACATGAGACGCACCATCCTCGCCGGCAACTGAAAGATGAACACCGACCTCGCGTCGGCGCGCGAACTCGCCCGGCAGCTTCGCGCCGCGGTGGGCGACGTCGATGATCGCGATGTCGTGCTGATTCCGCCGTCGCCCTTCATCGACGCGGTCGTGCGCGAGGTTGCCGGCAGCCGCATCGGCGTCGGCGCGCAGGAGTGCCGCGCCGAGGCCAAGGGCGCGTTCACCGGCGACGTGTCGGTGCCGATGATCGCGAGCTGCGGCGCGACTTACGGCCTCGTCGGGCATTCGGAGCGTCGGCAGTTCCACGCCGAGACGAACGCCGGCTGCAACGCGAAGGTGAAGGCGCTGCTCGCGGCGGGGCTCACGCCGATCTACTGCGTGGGCGAGCCGCTGGAGGTGCGCGAAGCGGGCGGCACGCTGGCCCTGGTCGAGACGCAGGTGCGCGAAGGCCTCGCGGACCTTACGCCGGAGGATGGCGCAAAAATCGTCGTGGCTTACGAACCGGTATGGGCGATCGGCACCGGCAAGGTCGCCACGCCCGAACAGGCGCAGGAGGTCCACGCGCACATCCGGGGGATCCTCGCGGACCTCTTCGGCGCGTCCGTCGCGGACGGCATTCGCATCCAGTACGGCGGATCGGTCACGGCGGAAAACGTGGACGAGCTCATGGGGTGCGCGGATATCGACGGCGCACTCGTGGGCGGCGCCTCGCTCAAGGCGGACACCTTCGCGCGCATTGTGAATCACCGCTAAGCGGCGATCATTCGCGGTTCAGGTAGGTCGCCAGCGCGTACGCAGCCTTGTACGTCGAGAGCATGTCGTAACGCGCATACCAATACGCGGGCAGATTCGTCCCGAGGAATTCCTCGTCGTACCAGGAGCCGTCAGCCAACTGCTCGTCGAGGAGGAACGCGACCGCTCGATCGATGTCGGGGTCGTCCCCAGGCGTCGCGGCCATGAGCCCGATCACCGCGTACGCCGTCTGGAAGATCGTGCTCGGTCCTTCGCCCGCCAGCGCCGGGTCGACGTAAGACTCAGGTGTTTCGCCGAAACCGCCGTCGGCGTTCTGCTTGGTCCGCAGCCAGTGCGTTCCGCGCGTGATCGCTTCGTCGTCCATTGGCACGCCGGCCGCGACGAGCGCCTGCAACACCTGCCCGGTCGCGTAAACGTAGTTCGTGCCCCATCGCCCCCACCACGAGCCGCTCGGTTCCTGCTTCGCTCGCAAAAACTCGATTCCCCGTGCGAGCGCCTCGCCGCTGTCCGCGAAATCGACCGCGTCGAGACTCGCGAGGGCGAGCACGGTGCGCGCGGTGAGATCGGCCCAGCTCAGATCCTCGGGCACCCAGATTTCGTCCGCGAGAAACGCGAAGATCGCGGCGGGGTCGAGCGCGTTTTTGTCCCACGCGGCCCAGCCTCCATCGTCGTTTTGCATCGACAGCGCCCACGCGAGGCCCTTCGTCATCGACTCGCTGATGTCATCACGCGAGGCGTCATCGAGCAGCGCGAACGCGTCGAGCACCATCACGGTGCAATCCACGTCGGGGTAGTACTGGTTGAAGTGCTCGAAGCTCCAGCCGCCGGGCTCGCCCTCGGGGTTGTTGTGGACCCAATCGCCGACTACCGTCGTTTGTTTCGATACGAGCCAGTCCACCGCGCGGACGATGGCCGAATCGCCGGGCGGCACGCCCGACGCCAGCAGCACGTGGAGCACGTACGCGGTGTCCATGACCGGCGGTTGGCTAAACTGTTGATTGATCGTGTCCTCGTCCTCGGTCTGGAACGACTCCACGCCCTCCAGGCCGCGGTCGATCGCCTCGTCGTACGCGGCGTCGCCGGTGGAGGCGAGGGCGATCATCGAATACATCGTGTTGATGAACACACCCGCCCAGTTGCCGTCCTCCTCCTGGCGTTCGAGGATCCAGTCGATCGCCACGCCTTCGCAGCAGCCCGCCGGCGGCGGGTCGTTTGGTTCGCCGTCGAACGGGTCATTCACGAAGATCTCCGCGATTTCGCGCCCGGGCGGCGGGATCACCGCATGACCGCTTTCGTAGATCACGAGAAACGGAATCAGCACCGAGTGGTAGTAGCCCACGCGGTACAGCCACTCCTCGACGAGCATGAAGTTCGTGTTGAACGGAATCATCCGATTCCACGGCACCTGGCCGAAGAGCGCGAGGCGCGTCTGCACGAGTCGGTTCGCCGTTTCGGCCCCGCCGCCCGCAAGAATGAACGCGCGTGCCGCACTCATCGCCGGGTCGTCGGTACCGAGCCCCGCGAGCTTGAGCGCGAGATAGTCGAGCACGGTGATGTAATCCACGCTCGGCCCGCCCGGATAGGCGCTCCAGCCGCCGTCGGCGTTCTGGTGGTCGAGGATGTAGCGCACCGCCTTAGCCTGGCGCGCCTCGTTCACGCGGCCGACGTAGTGCATCAGCAGGATGTAGTCCGCGGTGAATGACGTGTCGGTCTCGAAGCTGCCTTCCCAATAGCCGTCATCGGCCTGCGCTTTGAGCAGAAACTCCACCGCGCGATCCAGCGCCGCCCGGGCGTCGGTCTTCAGATCCGCGTCGTCATCGACCGCATCGTCATCCCCGAGATCGTCATCCGATCCGTCGCCATCGGGGTTGTCGTCCGATGAGGTGTCGCCGCCGCCGCACCCGGTCGCGAACAGACCAAACGTCAAAAGACTCAGCACCGCCCACCAGCGATTCCGCACGGGCATGGTCGTCTCTCCGCGAATTCGAATGGACGAATGTTAGCAGGAATCGGCGCGCGGACGAAGACGAAGGAAACCCTGGCGGTCAGTGCGTGAAGCGGAAGGGAACCTGCTTCGTGACGGCAGGCCCGTCGAAGGCCGGGAATTGCAGGCGCATGACGCGGCGTTCGAGGCAGTCTTCGGCGGTCGGCGAATTGAGCGTCGATTTGGAGATGCTCGCCTTGGAGACAATCCCGTTTGGTTCGACGGTAAACATCATGATCGCCTCGCCGGACATCTGCGGGTTCTCCTCGAGGCCCTTCATAAAACAGAAACGGATCGGCACGACCTTGTCGGCGAGAACGGCCTGAATGTCCTGATTGGTCAGCGAACTTTTCCCCGTCGGACCCGTGGCGACCGGCGGGAGCGGCGCGACGGACGCGACCTGCGTGCCCGTGGCCGGGGGCGGAACAGCGACGGGCTTCGGTGTCGGTGCGGGTGTGGGCGGCGGAGTCGGCAGCGGCGTCGGTGCGGGCGTCGGCACGGGAACGGGAAGCGGCGCGGCGATGGCCGCCGGTTTGGGCGCGGGCGGCTCCGGCGTCGCGATCGGCGCGGGCGTGGGCTTCGGTTCCTCGCGTTTCGGCTCCGGCGTCGCTGCGGGGATCGGCGCGACAGCCACGACGGTTGGCGGTGCCGGAGCGGGCGGTTCGGGTTTGGGCGTCGAAACCGGTATAGGCGCGGCGACGACCACCGGCACGGGAGCCGGCGCGGCGGGTTTCGGCGGGGACTTCGCCTCTTCGACCGTGCCCACGGTGGACGCGGGCGGGACAATGGCGGGCATCACGACCGGCGGCGCGTCCGCGACCGCAACAGGCGCGGCGGTCGGCTTGGGCGAGGGCGGCGGCGCGAGAAGCTCTTCCGCGACCTCCGGACTGGACAAAACCTCCTCGGCCATTTTCTGCAGGTCCTCGGAGCCCGCCGTGCTCAGGTTCTCCGGCTCTTTGAAGGCGTAAGCCGCGAGAGTTTCCTGCGGGTCGTACGCCTTGCTGATCTGCGCCTCCAGCGAGCGGGAGAGCCCGCGCGCCTTGATCGCCCAGGAAGTGCGTGGATAGCGCTGAAAGAGCGTGATGAGCGTCTCGAGCGCGCCCGCCTGATCGCCCTGTTTCACCAGCGCGAACGCCTGATCGTACATCTGACGCGCGGTCATGACCTGCGTCGCCGCCGGATCGTACCCCGACGCCCACGCGACGGCCAGCGTCGCGAGCAAAGCCGCGATGACGACGAACGAAACGCGCCGTATTCCACGCACTTTCAACAAGGGACGCACTACCCCGAAAATCGAATTACGTTAGTCCTGAAACGGTCCGTTAATCAAGAGTCTCCGAGACACTGACACTCCCCGGGAGGCCGCCAAATCCGGGAGGATTCCGAATCTCGCGGGCCAAAAGTGTCAATTTTCCGGGGGGATCAACCCGGCTTGACGGCGCGTGCGGTCGGGGTCAGATTGCGCGGCCTTTAGGAAATGGGAACGAAAAGATGAATGCACCCGTCCCGCGCACCGCACGCAATATTCGCAACATCGCGATCATCGCCCATGTCGATCACGGAAAGACGACGCTGGTCGACAAATTGCTCGCCCAGACCGGGAGTTTCGAGCGAAACGAGGGGAATATCGAGCAAGCCATGGACAGCGGCGAGCTCGAACGCGAACGCGGGATCACGATTCTCTCCAAGTGCACGTCGGTCGAATTCGGCGATTTTCACATCAACATCGTGGATACGCCCGGGCACGCCGATTTCGGCGGCGAGGTCGAGCGCGTGATGCGCATGGTCGATTCGGTCCTGCTTCTCGTCGATGCGTTCGAGGGGCCGATGCCGCAAACGCGATTCGTCACCAAAAAAGCCCTCGCGCGCGGGCTTCATCCGATCGTGGTCATCAACAAAATCGACCGTCCCGGGTGCGATCCGCCCGCCGCGGTGGACGCCGTGCTCGATCTTTTCATTTCGCTGGGTGCGACGGACGACCAATGCGATTTCCCCGTCATCTACGCCTCGGCGAAACAGGGTTACGCCGTCCGCGCCCTCGGCGACGATCCGCGCGACCTGACGCCGCTGCTGGAACGGATCTGCGAGCATGTGCCGCCGCCGAACGTCGATCCCACCGCCGCGCCGGCTCTTCAGGTGACGACGTTCGATCACGACGAGTATGTCGGTAGCATGGCGATCGGCCGCGTCGAGTCCGGCGTGTTCCGGCCCGGCGAGCGTGCCATGATCGTGCGAGAGAGTGGGCACGGTGACGTGTTCCGGATCAATCAGGTCTTCGGTTATCGCGGACTGCGCCGCATGGCGCTCGACGAAGGTGTGGCGGGTGACATCGTCGCGATCACGGGGATGGATCTGCTCAACGTCGGCGAAACCATCACGTCGGTGGATTTTCCCCGGGTACTGCCCATGCTCGAAGTCGATGCTCCCACGGTGAGCATCGCCATGATGACGAACACCTCCCCGACGATGGGCCAGGAAGGCCGATTCGTCACGAGCGCGAAGGTCGCCGAACGGCTCACCCGGGAGCGGAAGTCCAACGTCTCGCTGCGCGTGGAGAGTACGGACTCCCCCGACACGTTTACCGTGAGCGGGCGCGGGGAGCTGCATCTTTCGGTGCTCATCGAAACCATGCGCCGCGAGGGATATGAATTCATGGTGTCGCGGCCGAAGGTGGTCACCCGTGTGGACGAGGCGGGGCATTTACTGGAACCGTATGAGACCGTCACCGCCGATGTCGAAAACGCGCACGTGGGAACCGTGATCGAGTCCCTCAGCCAAAGGTTCGGCCGCATGACGCAGATGCGGGATGTCGGCATGGGCCGCTCGCGCGTCGAGTTCATCATTCCCACGCGCGGACTGATCGGCTACCGCTCGAAATTTCTGACGGAGACCCGGGGGAGCGGAGTCCTCAACGCGATCTTCGCGGAATACGCGCCGTGGGCGGGGGATCTGAAGGATCGGTCGAACGGTGCGTTGATCGCCCAGGAAGACTGCGTGACGGTGACATACGCCCTGTGGAAGCTCGACGATCGCGGCGTGTTTTTCGTGCCGCCGGGCGTGCGCGTTTACGCGGGTCAGGTCATCGGCGTTCACACGCGCGAAAACGATCTCGTCGTCAATCCGGGCAAGACGAAGAAACTGACGAATATCCGCGCGGCGGGCGCCGACGAAAAAAACGTCATGAAACCCCACAAATCGCTGACCATCGAAGAAGCGATCGAGTTCATCAACGACGACGAACTCGTGGAGTTCACTCCGAAGTCGATCCGCGTCCGCAAGCGCGTTCTCGACCACAACGAACGCAAGCGCGCTCTCGTCAAAGCCGGCAAGGCGTCCGAAGAAGCTTCGGCCGTCTAAGGCAACTTTCCCGTAGTCGGTCGTCGCCGCCGGCGAATGACCCGCGCCGCCCGGACGAAGACATCGATTTCAACCTCCGCATATTTTGAATCGGCTGAGGAATCGCCTGACGCAGTTCACGGGATTTCCACGCGCGGGCCGTCGCCGTATGCTTGGGATAGAACGCGATGAACGGAGTACCGAGTTTGGACACGCAGACGACCCCGCAAAGCCGCATTGAGCCCGCGTTCGCGAAGCGTATGGCGGACCGGTATTTCACGAGCACCGTCAGCCAGTTCATCTTGCACGGCGCGGTGCGCGACCTCGTCCCCTTCGACGAGGCGGGACGCGTGCGTTACGTGCCGCTCGAGGAATTTCTGGAGAAGTGGCTTTTCGCTCGACGCGGCGCGGTCATCTACTTCGACCGATCGCGCGGCCTCGTGATCCCTGATGCGCAGGCGAAGAAGGACTTCGAGGCGTTCTGCAAAGCCTACGACACGGTCGCGGGGACGCGCTACGCGGCCGCGTGGCCACAGGACGCGCCGACGGTGCTGCGTCTCGTGGAGCGCTACATCCACACGCGGGTGGGCGAGGGCAAGGGCGTCGCGTTCATCCTGGACTACGCGGAGCAGGTCGCGCCGTCGGGCGAAGCGGGTCATCTGGGCGACGCGGACCGCTCGTGCCTGACGACGCTGCGCCGGTGGTCGCGCGACGCGCAGTTCCTGCGCGGCGACGTGACGATCGTGCTCATCACCGAGCAACTCGCGGAGCTGAACGCGCACCTCGTGTCCAACCCCTTCACGGATCTGATCGAGATCGAGCTGCCCGACGTGGACGAGCGCCGCGCGTTCATCGCCGCCGAAACCGAAGGCCGGGATTTCTCCGAGATCTGCGAACTGTCCGCCGAGGCCGTCGCGCAACTCACCGCGGGCTTGTCGCTCACGCACGTCCGGCAGATCCTCGCCGAGTCGTTGCGGATGAATCGGAAGATCCAGATCGACTCGCTCTCGCGACGAAAGAAGGAACTGATCGAAGCCGAGTGCCACGGGCTGATCGAGTTCGTTCAGTCGCGCCACACGCTGGACATGGTGGCGGGTTGCCGGGAGGCGAAGGAGCAACTGCGCACCGCCGCGCGGCTGCTGAGACAGGGCGCGCTCGACGTGTTGCCGATGGGGTGGCTCGTGGCCGGGCCGGTGGGGACGGGCAAGACGTTCCTGGCAACGTGCTTCACGGGCGAAGTCGGCATCCCGTGCGTGAAGATCCTGAATATCCGCAGTCAGTGGGTCGGGCAAACCGAAGCGACTCTGCAGAAACTTCTCACGGTGTTCAAGGCGATGGGACCGCTCGCGGTCATCATCGACGAGGCCGACGCGTTTTTCGGCGACCGCGGCGCGTCGGGCGATTCCGGCACCAGCGGGCGGGTGTTCTCGGCCTTGGCTTCGTTCATGAGCGACACGGCGCATCGGGGAAAAATCCTGTGGTTCCTGCTGACGTGTCGGCCGGATCTGCTGCCCGTCGACATCAAACGTCAGGGGCGCGCCGAGGAGCACGTCGCACTCTTCCCGCCGACAACGGCCGAAGAGCGCGCGGAGTTCTACGCGGTGTTGCTCAAAAAAAATCGTGTCGCCACGCCGCTCTCGCCTGCGGACATCGAGGCCCTGTACGTCCGCGCTGGATCGCCGAAGCTCTCGGGCGCGGATCTCGAGGCGCTGTTGATCCGCGCCAAGAGCGCGGCGGCGGCGCGTGGTTCCGCGGGCGTCGAGCGCGCGGACTTCGAGGGAGCTTTCGCGGACTTCATCCCTCCGGTGTACGCCGAGGAGGTCGAGTACCAGACGCTCGTTGCCGTCATGGAGTGCACGAGCCGCAAGCTGATTCCGAAGCCGTGGAGCGAACTGTCGCGTCCCGACGTGGCGAGGCGAGTGCGGGAACTGCGCCTGATCGTCGAGTGATCCGGCGGCGCTTCCTGTCGCCCGAGCGACCGCGTACGCGAAAACTCCGCAAAAACCGCGACGGTTTTCAGAAATCTGAGGCGATGATCCCCCCTCCAAGTCTTCCCGGCGCGGGACGCTACTGAAAATTCGACGTCGATTCGGGCGCTTGGGTTCGGAATGCGCTCTTTGGCACGGAAGCTGCTGATTGAGCTGGACCGTGGAGGCGATGATGCCGATGAATCCACAAGGAGTGCTGAAATGAAGTCGAATCGCAATTTGTTTCTGATTCTCACCCTCGTTCTCGCCCTGTCCGGCCTTTCGGCCCTCGCGGTGGCGTGCGGAGATGACGATGACGACGACGATGATGATTCCAGTTCGGATGATGACGCCGCCGATGACGATTCCGCTGACGACGACGCCGACGATGACGCAGACGACGACGCCGACGACGATACCGGCGACGACGATGCCGATGACGACGCTGATGATGATGCGGACGACGACGTGGATGATGACATGGACGACGATACGTCCGATGACGACGCTGATGACGACGCTGATGATGACACCGCCGACGATGACACCGCGGACGACGACACTGCCGACGACGACACCGTCTGACGTTCCATGGCTGGCGTCCCTCTGTAATGACGAGGGATAGTGCGATAGATGAGGAGCCGGGCGAAAGCTCGGCTCTTCGCTTGATACGGGTTGATCGGGGGTATCGCGGGAAGCCGCCGAGTGGAATCGAACCACCGACCACCTCCTTACCAAGGAGGTGCTCTACCCCTGAGCTACGGCGGCAAAAACACGAACATCGGGCAAGCCCGAAGCGCGCGCATCATACGGATTCCGATTGAAAACGCAAGCCGAATCGGGCTTTACCCTGCCGGACGCGGCGTTTACAATTCGGATGTGGAGGAGACGAAATGACAAGCGCGAAACTGGGAATTTTCGCCCTGCTGATGTCCCTGTTCGTCGCGACCGTTCTCGGTTGCGCGAAGGGAGAAGACGACGAGGATGCGACCGTGAACGGAAATACGCCCGGCGGTTCCAGTACGACCACCGGCGGCGGCGACGATGATGACGCGGACGATGACACGGATGACGACACCGACGACGGGATCGTGACCGTCGCGACGGTGTTCCAGTCCTCGGTCTGGGCAAACGACGTCTATGCCTCGCTGTTCGACGAGGTGGGGTGGCAATCCTACAACGTGCTGCTCACCGACATGCCGGAAACCGCGGTCGACACGGCCGATCTCATCCTTGTCGACGCGTTCACGATCTGGCAGGACGCGGCGACGGCGGAATTCCTCGCGGATACCGGCCTGCCGATCATCGGCATGGGCTCGGGCGGCCTGCAACTCTTCGAACTCATGGGGCTCGAATCGAGCTTCGCGAACACCAACGGCATCATCTACGACTTTCAGGACACCTTCACCGTGCCGGACGCGTCGCATCCCGTGTTCACCGAGCCGGTCGATTTTTCGGAGTTCCTCGCCGACGGCGACTCGCTCGACGTTCTGAATACGGCCACGGACCTGTTCGGCGTGAACCTCGATCCCGTTCCCGCCGGAGTCAAGGTCATCGCCACGAGGGAGTTTGACGAATCGCGCGGCGGGATTCTTCTCGAGGACTCCAAATATATGTCGTGGGGCCTCGACCTCTCGGCGGATCAATTGAACGACACCGGAAGCGCGTTGCTGGTGAACTGCGTGGCTTACTTGACCGACTCGGGGGACGATTTCGGCGTGGAGTGAGCCGAAGGGACCGCGAGGGACTCGAGAGCCGCGCGTCCGTCCTTGCTGATTCCCGCCCGTGTCGCGAGTCCGGCCAGGATGTCGCGATTGCGGGTATCGCCGGCGGCGTGCGCGGCGGCAATGATCCCGAGCACGGACTTCTCCCACGCCGCTCCGTTTCGGTTCACGAACGCGGAAAACACGGTCTGCGCGTCCTTTTCGCGACTGAGTCCCGCCAGAGCCCAGGAACGGGAAAACAGAAAGAGATCGAAGCCCAGCGCGCGGTCCGCCGCGTCGGCGGCGGCGAGTGCGTCTGTGTACCGGTGCGTGGCGAGAAACAGATTCGCGCGCGTGATATCCGCCAAGGTTTTCGGACTCGCCTTCGCCCAGCGATCGCAGGCCGCGACGGCCGACTTGTCGTCTCCGGTGAGGAGATGGAACGCGCACCAGGCCAGATCACGGCAGGGTCCCGGCCAGACGAGCTTTTCGCTCTTCAGAATCGCCTCGACGGTCGCTCGCTCGGGAGCGCTCAACGATACCGAAGGACGCATGAACTGCGTCGGTTCGGAAATGTGGTTGACGATCGAGGCGATCTCGACGCCGAGCCGTCCGCCCTTGCCGGCGAGTTCCTCGATCGCGGGACGAGCCGCCAGTTGGTTCTGCGCGAATCGTCCCGCCTCTCGTGCAAATTGCTCGTTGCCGTTGACGCTCTTCTTTTCCAGATCCCAGGTTCGACCGCCGAGCGCCGTGATCGCACGCTGCGGGTCGTAAGCGAAGATGCTGTGCGTGACGAGTCCATCCGACGCCGAGTGGAGGCTGTAGAGCAGTCGCGCCACGCCGCGCGTATCGAGAATCATGTCGACCGTCTTCATGTTGCCGGACGCGATGGCGAACAGGATGAGCGAACGCACGTCGTCGCGCTCCTTGTCGCCGGGTTCCACCGTCTTCGATCCGCACAGCCCTTTGTGGATGGCCGCGTAGGTCGATTCGTCCAGCACGGCAGGCTGCGAATCCAGGACCATGCACAGCACCTCGCCCGCGGCGCGTGCAGGCTGCGCGAGGAGCAAGGCAAGGATCGTCGCGACGATGGCGACCGGCGCCGCGCGGCGCACGCGAATCCTCTCGAAGCCGGCGCGAACGATCATGGAATGGAGAAAGAAGCTGGGCATCGGACTCCTCGATTTCGGAGTTTTCGCGTCTATCACGACGGGGCGGACTTGTCTTCCCCGGTCGGCGCGACGTATAAATCACCGATTCGCCATGTGCGCCATCGATTCCCGAAGGGATTCCGCTTGCTCCGCCCATCGATCCGAAAGTTCGGCCGAGCGCTCGTCGTCGCCTGTGTTCTGATGTCCGTCGTCACCATCGCCGCGGCCTGCCGGGAAGATCCCGACGAGGATGAAACCACGAACGCCGAGCGTCGCGAGATCCTGTGCGACAAATTGGACGCATGCGGGTTCGCCGACGAATTGGCGATCGCCGACTGCGCGACATGGGCTGAAGACCTGTCCGACTGGTTGACGGACTGCGGGCTTCGCGCGGATGGGTGCCGCGAACTCGCGGAATGCTTCAATATCGAGGAAGGCGCCATCCCCGAGGCTTCCTGACCCGCCGCCGGGCGGTCACGGTATTCGACGTCGTTTGGCGTTTTTGACGCCGATCAATGTTGCAACGATCATGAACGTGGTATCATTCGCCGTTGGGATTTCCATTCCTGGGTGTTCGGGTCGTATGCGCAGACACTTGCTGACGAACGTCTTTGTTTTTTCGGGTCTCGACGACCGGGCGTTGTCGTTCATCGAGAAGGCGTCCGAAGAGCGGACCTACGCCGAAGGCGAGCATGTGTTTCGCGAGGGCGATCCCCCGAGTTGGTTCCCGATTCTTCTCGCGGGCCACGTCAAGCTCTGGAAGCGTGCGAAGGGCGAGCGCGAGGTCATTTTGCGGATCGTGCACGCGGGGGACGTCTTCGGCGAACTCGCGACGTTTTCCGAACATCCGTACTCGGCCAGCGCGACGGCGCTCTCGTCCGCGCACGTCCTGCTCATTCCTCACGACGAGTTCCTGCGTATTTTTCGCGAGTTCCCCGAAGTCGGCTTCGAACTGACGCTCGATCTCGCCGCGCGTCTGCGCGCCGCCCATGACGTCATGCACGCGATGGCCACCGACTCGGTCGACCGCCGCGTCGCGAAGTGTCTCGTGCGTCTTGCGGAGCGCGCCGGCAACGAAAACGGCGCACTCGTACGCTTCGGCTTTCCGATCCGACGGCGGGATGTCGCCGCGATCTCCGGCACGACCGTGGAAACCGCGATCCGCGTGCTCGGCGACTTCCGGAGACATCACTGGGTCGGCGGCGG
>JADLEX010000138.1 GCA_020845895.1 Deltaproteobacteria bacterium
CGGACGCGATCAGCTCCTGAAGCGCCTCGTCGACCCGGAGGATCTCGACGAGCGGAATGAGGTCGGTGTAGCCGGAGCGGCATTTCGGGCAGCCGACCGGGCGTTTCACGCTTGCGCGATCGACGACGGCGCGCGGCTCGCGCAGCACGCGAGACGCCTTGGCGTGGTCCGTGTCGTCCGTCCGGCAGTCGGCGCACAGCCGCCGGAAGAACGCCACGGCGATCACGCCGCGAAGCGCCTGCGCGACGAGGGTGCGGTTGTCGACGCTTTCGAGTATGAATTCGAGCCCCGGCAACGCCGACGGAAGGCTGAGATTGGCGAAGACGAAGCGCCGTTCGAGCGCGGCGAGCAGCGATTCGGTCAGCACGCGGCGATCCCAGCAATCCTCGATGTAGATCAGGTCGGGGTCCTGGCCGACGACCATGCGCATCGAGCGCATCAGTTCCTCGGCGTCCTCGGTCGGCGCCTTGATCTGGATGAAGCGCTCGTTCTCAAACCACGGCATGCGCCCGATGGCGAAGGTGCGTTTGTCCCCCGCGTGTTTCTTTTCCATCAGCAGGGCGATGAACTTGCGCTTCTCCATCTTCTCGGTCCCGACGACGAGGCACAGCCCCGACCGTCCGCCGATCGTGCGCAGGAGCTCGTCGCACACATCAGGGGCGAGGCCGAGGTCCTCGACGCGGCCCGGAAAGTCGGGACACGACACGTTGAGCAGCGTCGCCGCGATGCCGTGCTGACCTTGGATGAAATTCGCGAAGAAAGAAAAGTTGCGGCCGGTGTCGCGAAACGCGAGCAGTCCCTCGACGTGCGGGCCGATCGTCTCGATCTGCGTCGCCTTGAGGCGAAGCCCCTCCAGAAACGCCTTGTGCCAGGGAAGTCCCCACTCGGCGCAGGTTTCGAGCCGTCCGTGAATGCGCAGACGCAGAACGGCGTGATCGGCGAACGGCTCGAAGTGCAGCGCCGTCGCGCGCATGGCGATCGACTCCGCGAGGATGCGATCGAGCGCCCGCGACGCTCCCGGGCCCGCGGTGATGAGTGCGGTGTCGTTGGGTCCGAAGAGCGACGTCTTGAACTGCGCGGGATCGAGCTCGGAAATGCCCGCCGACTCGTAAGACTCTTCGATGGCCCGGCGGATTTCCTCGGCGAGACCGACCGCCACGTTGATGTCCTTGCCCGAGGCTTCGGCCACCTCGTGGATCGCCTCGTGCCGCGTGGGATCGTCGATCACGACGGTCAACCGACCATCGATGAGGACGTAGGGGATGATCGTGTGGCGGCGCGCGATCGATTCGGGAACGAGCCGCAGCGCCTCGGGATCGACCTGATCGGAACGCACCCGCAAGAAGGGCATTCCCATCTGATTGGCGAGACCCCAGGTGATGTCGTCGGACTGCACGAGGCCAAGCCGGATGAGGGCTTCTCCGAAACGCAGTCCCGTCAGTTTTTGCTCGGCGAGTGCGGCTTCGACGTGCTCCGGCGTGATGATGTGCGCGTCGACCAAAATGTCGCCGAGACGCGGAATATCCGTCATGCGGTCAACCGTGGAATTCTGGTGGATTTAGCAAACCGTCGTATAGTAACAAGGCGCCGGGTGCTTGAAAAGCGAAGTGCCGGGAAACTCAAAGAAACTTCGCGGTTCGCGCGGTTTATGAATGGGGTGTGACGAATGGCGGAAAATCTGCGGAACTTGCCCGCCATCGGACGATGGCTGAGCGAACCGGTATTTGCCGAGGCATTGGCGCGGCACGGCCGGTCGCGGGTGGTCGCGGCGATGCGCGAGGTCCTCGCGGCCGAGCGGAAACGGCGGACCTGCGGCTCGAGCCCCGTTTCGATCGAGGAACTCGTCCACCTTGTCATCCGTCACCTGCAAACGGGGACGAGAGCGCGGCTTCGCCCGGTCATCAACGCGACCGGGATCATTCTTCACACGAACCTGGGTCGCGCGCCGCTCGCGGAGTCGGCGATCGAGGCCGTCACGCGGACGGCCCGCGGCTACTCGAATCTGGAATACGACATCGAATCGGGCGAGCGCGGTTCGCGGCACGACATCGTGCGGGACAAGCTGGCGCGTCTGGCCGGCGCGGCCGACGCCATGGTCGTCAACAACAACGCGGCGGCGGTCCTGCTGGTGCTCAACACGCTCGCGCAGAGCCGCGAGGTGATCGTCAGCCGGGGCGAACTCGTGGAGATCGGCGGGTCGTTTCGCATCCCCGCCGTCATGGAAAAAAGCGGTTGCCGCCTCGTGGAGGTCGGGACGACCAACAAGACGCACGCCGCGGACTATCGGGCCGCCGTGACCGACGCCACCGCGCTCTTCCTCAAGGTCCACCGCGGCAATTTTCGCATGGAGGGCTTCGTCTCCGAGGTCGGCGTCGGCGAACTCGCGCGCATCGGGGATGAGATGGGCATTCCGGTCGTCGAGGACCTGGGCAGCGGATGCCTTGTAAACCCGGACGGCGGCGGATTGGGCGACGAGCCCACCGTGGCCGCGTCGTTGAAAGCCGGCTGCGCGGCCGTCACGTTTTCGGGCGACAAGCTGCTGGGCGGGCCGCAGGCGGGCGTCATTGCGGGACATGCCGAGGTCGTCGAAGCCTGTCGAAATAATCCGCTGGCCCGGGCGCTGCGCGTGGACAAGATGACGCTCGCCGCGCTCGAGGCCACGCTCGCTTGTTACGAACATCCCGAAACCTTGCACGACAAGGTGCCGGTGCTGCGCATGGCCTCGACGCCGGTCGATTCGCTGCGCCGACGCGCACGGTCCATGACGTCGCGACTGCGCCGCGCGCTGGGCGACGCCGCGGCCGCTCGCGTTGTCGAGACGCGGTCGCGCATGGGCGGGGGCAGTCTGCCCGGCGGCGATCTGCCCGGCGTGGCGGTGCGCATCGACGCGGCGTCCATGTCGGCGAACGAACTCGAACGCGCGCTGCGGCTCGGCGATCCGCCCGTCGTCGGGCGCATCGCGGACGGCGCCGTGCTCATCGAAATGCGCACGTTGCTTGACGGTGAAGACGCGCTCGTGGAAAAATCCCTGTGCAACATTCTGGGGCCGGGCGCGAAATGATCTCGCCAAAACCATGTCACGGATGCGGAAGAGCGCTGGTGATGGGCGGAACGTCGTACGACGTCAGCATCCGGATTGTCTCCGGGTTCGACGGGTTCGTGCCCGAGGCGGAAGGTGACGACGCCGGCCGCGAGGCGCGGATCGCGGGGTTGATGGAAACGCTCGATCGGATGTCCGAGCAGGAGATCGAGAACGACGTATTCCAGGAAATCGAGTTCACGCTCTGCCCCGATTGCCGAAAACGCTTCGTCGCAGAGCTTTCCGACTATCTCGGCGATCAGGACGCGCCGAAGTCCAAAAAGTCCCCGATCCTGCTTCAATGACGCGAATTCGCGGCACGCGCCCCGCGGGCGTCGTGCCGCGTTTGCCCAACATCCCATGACGTGGATCTCATGAAGTGGCCGGTGGGTCGATGTTTCCGGTGAGGGTCGGTTTGGCGCTCGGCGGCGGCGCGGCGCGGGGGCTCGCGCACCTGGGCGTCGTCGAAACGCTGTGCGCCGCCGGAATCCCCGTTCAGGTTGTGGCCGGCACGAGCATGGGCGCGCTCGTGGGGGCGATGTTCGCCCAAAAAGCCGACGCGACGTCGATGCTTGCCGACGCGACGCGTTTTCTGCGTTCGCCCGAGTTTCGCCAGGCGCGCATTCACCGATTGCAGCGCGAGACCGCCGGCGAAAAAAGCGTGCTCGACGCGGTCAGCCGCTATATCTCGCGCGGGCGCGTGTTGGCCTCGACGGTCACGCGGCCATCGGTGCTCGACGCCGAGGATCTGTACGAATTGCTCGGGTTCTTCGTGGACGATCGCGACATCCGTTCTCTGCACGTCCCCTTTTTCGCGGTGGCCGCCGATCTGCGGACGGGCGAGGAGGTGATCCTCGATCGCGGACCGGTCATCGATGCCGTGGCGGCCTCGTCCGCCGTGCCCGGCGCGTTTCCGCCCATCGTCGTCGGCGGACGCGAATGTGTGGACGGCGGCGTGGTCAACATGGTGCCCGTGAGTGTTCTGCGCGACATGGATCTCGATTACGTGATCGCCTCGAACGTATCGCACGAACTCCCCGTACCCGCCGACGCGATGAAGGCGCTCGCCACGCACTTTCGCACGCACGAAATCACCAAGCGCACGCTCACCCGGTTGCAGGTGCGTTTCGCGGATGCCGTCATCACGCCGCAGATCGGCCAGATCCATTGGGCGGATTTCACCAAGTCCGACGAGGTGATCGAAGCCGGACGGTTGGCGGCGCGGGGCGCGATCGATACAATCCATCGCGATCTGAAACGACTCGGACGTCGGCCGCGCTTTTGGCGCAAGCCGCGGCGTATTCCGCCGGAGCACGGAATTGTGCCGCCGATGTCGCCGCTCCCCTCGCCGGCGATCGAAGCTGCGCCCGCCGACGCGACCGAACCTTCCACGGAGGAACTCGACCTGTGACCGAGAAAAAAGACGACTCGCTCAAATCCCTTCGCAAGACTTTGATGCGCGAGCGCCGCCACGCGGCCGACGTGCTCGACAACACCCGCAAGGCTGATGCGTACCGTTTTGCCGACGACTACATCGACTACGTCTCCGCGGTGAAGACCGAGCGCGAATCGACGCGATGGTTCGCCGATCTGCTCGCGCGAAGAGGCTTCGCCGACGCGTCGGGCTCCGCCGAATCCGCGCGCTCCGTCTTCGTCGCGTATCGCAACCGCGTGATCGCGGCGGCGCGTCTCGGGACTGCGCCGTTCGATGCCGGACTCACGATCGTCGCGGCGCATCACGATTCCCCGCGTCTCGATCTCAAGACGAACCCGATCTACGAGGATCTCCAGTTCGCGATGCTCAAGACGCACTACTTCGGCGGCGTCCGCAAGCATCAGTGGGTGGCGCGACCGCTGGCCATTCACGGAGTGGTGGCGCTCGCCGACGGACGCCGTGTGGACATCGCGATCGGCGAAGATCCCGCGGACCCCGTATTCACCATCGCGGATTTGCTGCCGCATCTCGCCGCGAACACGCAGTCGCAGAAAAAACTCGCCGAGGCGATTCCCGCCGAAAAACTCAACGTCATCATCGGCGGCATTCCGATCGGCGGGACCGAGGACAAGGATCGATTTCTGCTCGGCGCGCTGCGTCTGCTGCATGAGCGATTCGGGATCCGCGAGGAGGATTTCGTCAGCGCGGACATCGAGATCGTGCCCGCGGGCCCGGCCCGTTACGTCGGGCTCGACCGCGCATTCATCGGCGCGTACGGCCACGACGACCGCTGTTGTTCATATGCCGCGATGCGCGCACTCATCGACGCGAATGACGCGACGCGAACGCGCGTGGCGATCTGTTTCGACAAGGAAGAGGTCGGCTCCTTCGGCGACACCGGCGCGCAGGGATACTTCCTGAAATTTCTCGTTGCCAGGCTCATGGAGTGCGCGGGAGCGAAGCCCGACGCGCTGGCCGTCGAGCGCACGCTGCACAATTCGTTTGTCATTTCCGCCGACGTCGGCGCGTCGATGGACCCGGACTGGAAGGATGTTCACGACCGGCGCAATGCGGCCTTCGCGGGGCACGGTATCACGATCAAAAAGGCGACGGGCCAGCGCGGAAAGACGGCCGCGTCGGAGGCCTCCGCGGAGACCGTGGCGCGGCTGCGCGAGATTCTGACGGCGGCGAATGTGCCGTGGCAGAACTCGTCGATGGGCAAGGTGGACGAAGGCGGCGGCGGCACCATCGCGAAGTTCATGGCGATTCACGGCGCCGAGGTGATCGACGCGGGGCCGCCGGTGCTCGGCATGCACAGCCCTTTCGAAATCCTTCACGTTTTTGACCTCTACAGCGCCTACGCCGCCTATCGCGCGGTGTTCGAGTCCGTCTGAGGTCATGGCCGAACGACGGATCACCGTCCACGCCGGGCGCGACGACGCGGGCCTGCGGCTCGATGTTTTCCTCTCGCGCCGTGTGCCCGCGCTGAGCCGGTCGCGCGCGGCGTCGGTCGTGGACGCGAGCGGCGTGACCGTGGACGGGCGGATCGCCAAGTCGTCGTACCGAATGCGCGGCGACGAATCGATCGACGTCGTCGTGCCGGAACCCGCGCCTGCGCGGGCCGAAGCCCAGGCGATTCCCCTCGACATCGTTTACGAGGATGCCGACATCGTGGCCGTCAACAAGCCGCCCGGCCTCGTGGTGCATCCCGCCGCGGGGAATCCCGACGGCACGCTCGTCAACGCGCTGCTCGCGCACAGCCGCGACCTGTCCGGCATCGGCGGGGTGATGCGGCCCGGCATCGTGCACCGCCTCGACAAAGGGACGAGCGGCGTCATCGTCTGCGCCAAGAACGACGCGGCGCACGAGGCGCTCACGCGCCAATTCGCGTCGCGCACCCTGACCAAAGTCTATCTCGCCATCACCATCGGCGCGCCGAGTCCGCGCGCGGGGGTGGTGGATCGTCCGATCGGGCGGCACACGGTGGACCGCAAACGCATGGCGGTGGATGTGCCGCGCTCGCGCGCCGCGAAGACGGAATACGAAACGCTCGCCGCGGCGGGCGGGCTCGCAGTCGTGCGTTGCGGGCTCCTCACGGGACGCACGCACCAGATCCGCGTGCACTTGCAGTCGCTGCGCTGCCCGATTCTCGGCGACGCGGTTTACGGCGGGCGCAATGCCGAAAAACGTCTCGACCAGATGTCCATGTCCGACGCCCGTGCGATGCGTCGCCCCGCGCTGCACGCGTGGCGCATCGAGTTCGATCACCCGCGCGACGGCCGGCGCGTGAAGCTGGAGGCGGCGATTCCATCGGACATGAAGTGCATTCTCGACCGGATCGGATGGACGCCGTGACGTGGCGGATCGACGCCTTCGCGGACGCCGCGCTGCCCGTGCGCGGGGCGTTCTTCGGACGCCTCGGCGGCACGAGCGCCGCGCCTTGCGACTCGCTGAACCTCGGCATTCGGTGCGGGGACGACGCGGATGCCGTGCGCCTCAACGAAAACTTCGTGCTGGCATCGATGGGGGTTCGCGCGCTCTACATGCCCGATCAGGTTCACGGGTGCGATGTTTCGATCGTGGAAAGCGAGCCCATCTCCGGCGTCGTGCGCGGTGTCGCCGCCGATGCCGCCGTCATCACGCGGCCCGGGATCGCCGTGGGCGTGCTGACGGCGGACTGCGTGCCGGTACTCATTGGCGACGCTCGCGGGCGCGCGGCGGCGGCGGTGCACGCGGGATGGCGCGGGCTCGACGGTGGGATCATCGCGGCAACGGTGGCGGCTCTCTCGCGGATGGGCGTTGCGCCGGGCGACCTGCGCGCGAGTGTCGGCCCCGGCATCGGACCGTGCCATTTCGAGGTATCGCCCGATCTCGCCGGGCGGTTTCGCTCCGAGGTCGCCGGCGCCGACAACGCTGTCGCGCGCGCCGGGGAGCGTGACGTGATCGATCTGGCGCTCGTGGCGTTTCGGCAACTCGTCCTCACGGGGATCGATTCGGCACATGTCGAAGTCGTTCGCCGTTGCACGGCCTGCGAGCCGGGCGTCTTCTTCAGCCATCGACGTGAACGGGGTGTCACGGGCCGCCAACTTTCGGCGACGTGGATCGCGGGAAGATGAACAAAAAGGACTTGACTGGCGAAAAAGCGAAGTCTAGATTGCCGTTATCCGTGAAGTCGTGGAGCCGACGATTCCTGCGTTGTCCCGCGTCGTGTTTCGCCTGATGTGTCCGGGCCGTGTTTCGTCAGGTGTGTTCGTGCCGATGACCGGCTGTTTTTCGTGACGGCTGTTCCCGTTAACAACTCCACACGGTGAGATCGGGTAGTTCGTTCCCGTTCCAAACTCCCTGGCCAATGGTCGATACCTCATGGCTCGATGTGAAGCCCGAGGCGGCGCGAAAAGCGTTGCCCGGCACAAGTCCCAAATGACGGCGACCGCCGTTTTCGATGTCCCGCCCGCGCGTGGTTTTTCCTCGAACCGCCGCTCGTCCCACCTCATTCATTCCGTTATGGGAGACCTGAAATGACCGCCTCGAAGTCGCAGTCCGAAGAACCCCAGGACCAGCAGCCCACGGTCGAAGCGACGCCCGAACCCGCGCCGAGGCCGCCCGTGGTCGACGACTACGAGCCCGAGCCGCGTCGGAAAAAAGAGCGCCGGGAGGATCGCGGGCGGATCACGCTCAACATCCAGGAACTCAAGGAAAAGAAGATCGGCGAGTTGCTGCGTCTGGCGAAGGATCTGGACATCGAGAACGCGACCGGTTTGCGAAAGCAGGATCTGATCTACGCGATCCTTCAGGAGCACGCCGAGCGACAGGGCGCGATCTTCGGCGAGGGCGTCCTGGAAATCCTGCCCGACGGCTTCGGATTCCTGCGCGCGCCGGACTACAACTATCTGCCCGGGCCCGACGACATCTACGTCTCGCCCAGCCAGATTCGTCGTTTCAATCTGCGTACCGGCGACACGATTTCCGGGCAGGTGCGTCCGCCGAAAGAGAGTGAGCGGTACTTCGCCCTGCTCAAAGTCGAGACGGTCAACCACGAAAACCCCGAGGTCTCGCAGGACAAGATTCTGTTCGACAACCTCACGCCGCTTTATCCCGACGAGCGGATCAAGCTCGAATCCGACCCCGAGAATTTCTCGACGCGCGTCATGGACCTGCTCAGCCCCATCGGCAAGGGCCAGCGCGCGCTGATCGTGAGTCCGCCGAAGGCCGGCAAGACGATGCTGCTTCAGGCGATCGCGAATGCCGTCACGAAGAACCACAAAGAGGTCTATCTGATCGTCCTGCTCATCGACGAGCGACCCGAAGAGGTCACCGACATGAGCCGTTCGGTCAAGGGCGAGGTCATCAGCTCGACCTTCGACGAACCCGCCACGCGCCACGTGCAGGTCGCCGAAATGGTCATCGAAAAGGCCAAGCGCCTCGTCGAGCACAAAAAGGACGTCGTGATCCTGCTCGACTCCATCACGCGTCTCGCCCGTGCGTACAACACCGTGGTACCGCACTCGGGCAAGATCCTGTCGGGCGGCGTCGATTCCAACGCGCTGCACAAACCCAAGCGGTTCTTCGGCGCGGCGCGCAACGTGGAAGAGGGCGGTTCGCTGACGATCATCGCCACGGCGCTGATCGAGACGGGCAGCCGCATGGACGAGGTCATCTACGAGGAGTTCAAGGGCACCGGCAATATGGAGATCCACCTCGATCGCAAGCTCGCTGATCGGCGCATCTATCCCGCGATCGACATCAACCGCTCCGGCACCCGCAAGGAAGAACTGCTGCTCGACAACGATATCCTCCAGCGCGTCTGGGTGCTTCGCCGCGTGCTCTCGCCGCTCAACCCCATCGATTCGATGGAATTCCTGCTCGCCAAGATCACGGGCACCAAGAGCAATGCCGACTTCCTGAATTCGATGAATCAGTAAGACGCGAATCGGATCAAGCATGGATCGGCCGGGCGATTGTCCGGCCGATTTTTCATGGGATCAGGTCCTTCCATTGACCCGTGATGCCGATGTGCGTGATCGCGAAATCGTAACGAAGAGGATCATCGGGCGCGAAGCTCCGCAGCGCGTCGGTGACCTCGATCGCGGCGCGGCGGTCGTCGCTCGCGCGGCGCAGCAGGCCGAGTCGACGTGAGATCCGCGCGACGTGCGTGTCGAGGGGCATGACGAGGCGCGACGCGCCGAACTCCGACCACAGTCCGAAGTCGATGCCGTCGGCGTCCCGCACCATCCAGCGCAGAAACAGCGAAAACCGCTTGCAGGCGCTGCCGTCCGCGGGATCGGGCAACAGATAACGCACGTTGGGGCGAACCGCCCCGCCCGCGCGGAATTGCGCGACGAACCGCGACATGGCGGCGTCGATGGGTTCGCCGCCGCAGTCGCCCTCGCGAAACGCGGCGCGGAGGCTGCCGTGTTTTCGCAGGAGATCCGCCGTGCGTGTGAGAAACTCGTTCATGTCGTCGCGCGTAGTGAAACGGTGAACGAAATTCGCGGGCAGGGGGGAGTGGCGCGGATCGAAGTCGATCAACGCGCCGTGCAGATCCGGCCCGAGCGCATCGAAAACGCGCGACACCGACGCCCGCACCTGCGCGGCCCGGCCGTAGGCGAGCGCCGACGCGATAAACGCCGCGACCTCGATGTCAGCGGGGCGCTCAAACCGATGTACAAGATCAACGGGATCGTGATGACGGTGCCGGACGTGATGAAAACGCGCGACGAGGTCGTCGAGAAACACTTGAACTTCGCGACGGTTCACGACGTACCTGGCTCCCAGGGGTCGGCGTATGTCTCGCGCCGCCAGCGATACGGCAGATCGACGATCGCGGGGGCATCGGCGCGCGCGAGCAGGTCGAAGGCGTCCTGAATCACACGCCGCTGCTGCGAAGCGTTCTCGGGTTCGCCGAGCGGATGGCCGAACGGCCAACGCACGCACACCGCACGTGGCGGTTTCACCTTCTCGGTGATCGCCCGGCTGAGCGAAATCGACACCGTGGAAATTCCTCTCTCTTCGAATGCGCGTTGGATCAGTCCGACCGACTGATTGCAGATCCCTCAGGCGGGGGTGAGGAACGCGACCTCCACCCCCTCCGCCACCGCCGCGGCTGCAACCTCGGGCGCGGTGCGATCGATCAGCGTTGCGAGTTGGGGACCCTGAACGTGCCCCATGAACGACCACGCGTGTATATGCAGTGCGCCGATGACGCCGAGTCGCGCGGCCTCGCGCATGCGGTCGATCGGCAGCACGATGTTCACGTCGCGGTCGGCATCACGGTGATCGTAGTAGTCGTGCGTGATCGTGAGGTTTCCGCCGCCAGTTTCAATGACGCGATACGACGCGTCGCCCACGTCGCGGCTCATATCGAACGGTCGATCGCTCGCGTGATGCACGCCCGCCGTGGTAACGAGCGCGACGCGGCACTCGCGAAGCGGTTTTCGCATCGGTGCCCAGGGTGTGGTCGCCGAGCACACGGCCTCGAATCGGGTTTCCCAGTTTTCGCGCAGGCCCGGCACCTTCGCGAACGCCCATCGGCCCGCCGCGTCCTTCAGCCTCTTGATGCGATCCATGCCTCGATCTCCGGAAACTTCTTCATGTCGTCCGCCGTGTCGAGATCGGACTGCGTTTCGAGCATCCGCGTGCGAAGCCCGAACTCGGCCGCGCGTCGCAGCGTTTCGGCCATGACATCCGCATGACCGTACCGCAGTCCCTCCAAAAACCCCGTGACCTGTCGCGCGAACCCGACGGCCACGTATCCGCCGTCGTCGGCGGGAATGAACACCATGTCGTGTCGATCGAGTTCGTTCAAGAAGGTTTCGACATGATGCGCACGCAAGCCCGGCGCGTCGCATCCCACGAGCGCCACGCGGCGAGCGCCGTCGCGAAACGCATCGGCGAGCGCGTTCGCCATGCGCGCGCCCAGATCGTCGCCTCGTTGCGGATGGAATTCTGGATCTTCCCCGAGCCACGCGCGCATCAGGGATTCATCCTCCGGCGGCGTGAAATGAATGCGAACAGCGGCGCCCTGCACGAGCCGAAGCTGCGCCGTGACTTGAGCGCCGAGCCGCCGATAGACGGCGAGCGCGGCGTCGTCGCCGATAGCGGCCGCAAGGCGCGTCTTCACGGTTCCGAGGCGCGGCGATTTCGCGAAGAGGCATAGCACATCGGTCATCGTCGATCCGTCCCGCGCCGCGCGAGCCAGGTCACCGCCTTGCCGTAGTGACGGAGCGTCAACGCGAAGTATCCGTGTCGTTTCCACGCGCGGTCGCTGATCCGCACGGACACGGGTGCCATGCGCAGATGACCAAGGCGACGCAAATCGAGCACGAGCGCCATGTCTTCCAGCGCGGGCGGCGGCGCGAATCCACCGACGGCCAGGAAGTCGGCGCGCCGACAGAACAGCGCCTGATCGCCGTATGGCATGCCGAAGACGGCGCAGCGCAGCGCCACGCCGAGCTCGATGACGCGGTTCGCCGCGCGCCGGCGTTCGAGCCCGAACCGAAACGCGCCGAGCGAAACGGAGGCGTCGCCGAGGATGCGCTCGACATGCGCGCGGTATCCGTCCGGCAACATCGTGTCGGCATGGCAAAACAGCAGGAGGTCACTCGTGGTCCGCGCCGCGCCTTCATTCATCTGCGCCGCGCGGCCCGGTTTGGTTTCGATCACGCGGACGCCGTGAGTGCGGGCCACGTCGCACGTTGCATCACGGCTCCCGCCATCGACCACCACAAGTTCATCGGGGCGTTCGCGCGACGCGGCGTCGAGGCAGGCGGGAAGATGAGCTTCCTCGTTCAGAGTCGGAACGATGATCGCGAGCGACATGGATCAGAAGTTGAACGACGCGCCAAGCGAATAGACGTTTTTGGAGAAATTGAATTGGCTGACCGAATACTGGCTCCAGAAGCGCGCGTAACGCGCCTCGAGCCAGATCCGTTCACCGACCTTCCGGTTCAGCTTCGCCACGAGCTGGTTGTAGTTCTCGTCGTCCTCTTCGACGGAGTAACTGTGCGGGATGAGCACCTGCTCGTCGCTGTCGCGGAAGTTGGCGACCGCGAAAAGGTGCAGGTTCGTCGTCGGCGTGAGGCTCTTCGAGACCATCAGACGCAGCCGGTGGTGGTAATACGAGTCGCCGTAGGAGTTGGAATCGTTCACCTGGAAATCGTACGCGAAGTTGACGAGCACGAAATAGAAGCTGGAGAACTTGAATCCCACCTCGTGCAGCGTGTCCTGACGCAGTTCGTCGGTCTCATCGAGGAACACGGAGTCGCGGTCGGAGACGACGTTCTCGAACGCGAAGAAGGGGTAGTTCTTGTCCTCGATCAGGTAATGGACGCCGAACCCGAGCGCGTGGGAGATCGACTTGTTCAGCTCTATTCCGTACGCCTGCGTCCAATAGTCGTAATAGTCGTAGTTGCGGAAGTCGAAGCGGGTGTAGGACGCATTGACCTGCCCCGACACGCCGCGCGCGAAGTAGTGGCCGGCGAAGGAGTTGAGGATGACCTTGTTGTAGTCCTCTTCTCCGTCGCGAATGTTGCGCAGCTTGAGCGTGGCGTCGCCGCCGATGTACGTGTTCGAGATCGTCGTGTTTTCGTACTGCATCATCACCTGATTGATGAGCGTGTCCTGATCGATGAGGTCGGCGAACTTTTTTGCGCCGAGGGTGTAGTCGAGCGTGACCAGGTTTGCGCGATTCGGGTGCAGATCGAGCTTCGAATCGAAGAAGACGCGTGCGAGCAGGTCGCCTTCCACATCGTCGGTTGTCTTGTAGACATTGTCGTCGTACTCGGCGTGCAGCGCGGCGTGATTCGTCCACGTCACGCGCTCGCCGGCGCCGACGGGCGCGGCGAACGCGAGCGCGGCGAGCACCGCCCACGCCATGCGCCCCAGGGCCGCGATATGGCCGTGTGGTCGTTTCACGGATTGGACCCCTTCGGCGATATCCTCGCCGTGTTCAACGGGACCGGACTCCGGATCACGTCGGCGCGCAGGCGCCGCTGGATCTCCTGGATCTGGCCGTCGATCTGCTTTTCCACGCTCCTCAGGTATTCGAGCAGCTTCTCGAGCCTTGCGATTTCGTCCTCAATGGAGACGTTCAGGTCCGCGCGATCGCCGACATCCTCGAGCGGCGACACGTGACCGCGCGCGGAGGGATCGGCTCCGCCTTCGGCGCCGCCGGGTGCGGGAGTTTCGCCGGTTCGGGCTGAGCCGCGCGAGCCCGGCGAAAACACGACGCCGTCCTCGATGAGTTGCTCCTGGATGACGAGCGTGCGCATCTGGTCGGCGAGCGCCTTGTCGTTTCGGAGCGCCGCGATCTCCTTTTTCAGATTCGCGATCACGGCCGCGAGTCGCGCCTTGCGCCGTTGCAGCAGATCGCGTTTCGCGGCCAGCTCCGAGGGGGTATCCCCGTCGCCGAGCTCGACCGTCATGAACTCGGACTGCGCGACGCGCATCCCTGGCGGACGGAACTGCTCGCGACGATCGCGCAGCCGCGCGAAATCGCGCGCAAGCTCGACTACGGCGGCGCGTTTGGTCTCGCCCGAAATCCGATCGGCGATTTTTTCCATCTCCGCGGTGTACACGCGGTACAGATTGGCCAGTCCGTCGTCGTTCTCCTTCTGTTTTCGATCAACCTGGGCGACGAGGTCTTCCATTCGCTTGCCGGCCTCGAGTGATTCGGCCTGCAATCGCTCCAGTCGGCGGCGGTCGATGAATCCCGGCTCGCCCTGCGCCTTGATGCGGTCGATCTCCGACGCGAGTCGTCGGACCTCGTCATGGGCGAGCGTCCGCTGGCGGACGAGCTCGCGCAGGTTGTTGCGGACGAGCTCGTGCTTTTGTTCCAGCACGCGGATATTGGCGGGGAGTGCGTCGTCGGCGCTCGCCGGGGCATGCCATCCGACGATCGCGGCGAGCGCGATCAGAGCGGCCAGTCGGATGTGAACAGACGCCAAACGCACGTTGCCTGACGGCCGCCGGGTCACAGCAGGCCGTACTTCTCCAGTTTGTAGTAGAGCGCGCTCGTCTTGATGCCGAGGATGCGGGCGGTCTCGGTCTTGACCTGCCCCGACTTTTCGTAAGCTTCCTTTATGAGACTGCGCTCCAGATCGTCGAGAATCTCATTGAGCGGCTTTTTGCCGAGCTGCGAACGCAGCGTGGGCATCGACTGTTCCTGAAACAGGAAACTCGGCAGATCGTCGCGCCCGATCGAGCGCGATTCGCACAGCACCATCGTCTGCTCGATCACGTTTTCGAGTTCGCGGATGTTACCCGGCCAGGGATAATCGGCCAGCGCGCGCATCGCGGAGGGCTCGATCCCGTGGATTTCCTTGCGCGTGCGCGCCATGAGTTTGGCGAGAAAATGGTCAATGAGCTTGGGGATATCCTCCTTGCGGTCGCGCAGCGGCGGCAGGTGGATCGGAACGATGTGCAGGCGGTAGAACAGATCCTCCCGGAAATTTCCCTTTTGTACCTCGTCCTTGATGTCCTTATTCGTGGCGCAGATGACGCGCACGTCGACGCTGATAGTCTGCTGGCCGCCGACGCGCTCGAACTCGCGCTCCTGCAACACGCGCAGCAGCTTGAGCTGGATCACCGCGCTGATGTCCCCGATCTCGTCGCGAAAGAGCGTGCCGCCGTCGGCGAGTTCGAATCGTCCGAGCTTGCGCTTGATCGCGCCGGTGAAGCTGCCCTTCTCATGGCCGAACAGCTCGGACTCCATGATGCCCTCGGCGAGCGCCGAGCAGTTGACCTTGATGAAGGGCTTTTCGGCGCGGGGGCTGAGTTCGTGGATCGCGCGCGCGACGAGTTCCTTGCCGGTCCCCGATTCGCCGTGGATGAACACGGTGGAATCGCCCTGCGCCACCTTGCGCACGGTCTTCATGATGTCGGCGAGCGCGCTGGAGTCGCCGATGATCTCGTCGATTGCGTAGTGCGCCGACTCGGCCTTGCGCAGGTACCGGTTCTGCTCTTCGAGCAGTTCGTTCTTTTTCGCGAGTTGCGTGAAATCGAGCGCCTGCGTGACCTTGAGGCGGAGCTGGTCCTGCGAGAAGGGCTTCTGGATGAAGTCGTACGCGCCCTTTTTGATGGCGTCGACGGCGACTTCGATCGAACCGAACGCGGTGATGAGAATGACCACCGCCTCGTGGTTGATCTGCCGCGCGCGCGTGAGCACCTCGATGCCGTCCATCCCTTCCATCTTCAGGTCGGTGAGGATGAGATCGAAGGCATTGTTCTCGATGAGTGAGACGCCTTCCTGCCCGCCGGCGGCGCCGAGCGTCTGGTGGCCCATGCGCGTGATGATGGTCTCCATCCCCTCGCGCATGGTTTCGTTGTCGTCGATCACGAGAATCTTGGCCATGGACTATCCCTGAATCGTCAGCGGAAGGCGGATCGTAACCCGCGTTCCCTGAAGGTGGCGACTGGTCAGTTGTATCGTACCCCGGTGGCTTTCCACGATCTTTTTCGCCAGCGGCATGCCCAGACCCGTTCCCTTGTCTTTCGTCGTGTAGAACGGCGTGAACAGGTGCTGCAAGTCCTCGTCCTTGATTCCGACGCCGGTGTCCTCGACCGCGAGCGTCCATTCGTCCGACTCTCGCTGTGCGAGAATCGTCAGCCGGCCGCCCTTGGGCATCGCCTGAATGGCGTTGTTCACCAGATTGAACAAAGCCCGGCGCAGGCGATCGGCATCGAAGGTCGCTTCCAATTCGGGCGGCTCGACTCGAAAGTCCAGAATAACGCCTTTTTGATCGAGGTCCATATAACCCGCCATCAGATCCCGCAAGAAACCCACAACGGATTGGGACTTCGGATTCAGGACGACGTCGCGGGTGAAATCGAGGAATTCGTTGACGACGTTTTCGAGCCCGCCGATCTCTCTGCGGATCTTTTCGACATGCTTGAGCTTCTCGGCGTCGCCCGCGAGCTCGTCGCCGAGGATGTCGCAGAACAGGCGCATGCCCCCGAGGGGATTGCGGACCTCGTGGGCGATCCCACGCTGGAGCATCTGAAGGAACCGGTCGCGCTCGACGATGCTCTGGCGCGCGGTGTCGAGCGAAGCGGCCAGAAACCCGATCTCGTCGCGGCTTGTCGGGTCGATGCGCGTTTCGAGGTCCCCGGACCCGAGGCGCCTCGCGTCCTGCACCAAGCGCGCGCTGGGCCGTTCGAATCCGATCGCGAGAAACACACTGACAGCCACGATGAGCGCCGTCGCTCCCGCCGCATAGAGAAGGAGATTTCGTTTGATGCGGGAGAGCGTCTCGAAGAAGGGAACGTCGGCTTCGACGGCGAGCGCCGCCACGATCTCGTCGCCCTTGCGAATCGGCGCGAATGCCGATTTGTACCAAAGCCCGTCGAGCCCGAGAAAAACCTGCGAGACCACCGACTCGCCGGCAAACGCCCGTCGCACCTCGGCGCGGTGCGTTTCGAGCCGAAAGTACGACGCGCCGATCTTCGTCTTGCCGTCAGTGTCGAGCATGCTTTTGTGCTCGGCGTCGAAAACGTAGATGCGCCTTGCCGCACCCAATTCCATCAGGTCGAGAACAGACTGCGTCTGCCGGCGATAGGTGGGCGAGTCCTCGTCGCCCGGGCGCAGCGTGACGAGCTGCTCCGGTTTCTGCCGACTGGCGGCCAATTCGGCGACCAGCACCAATCGCCGCCCCATCTCGTTGTCGAGCGAGTCGCGGGCGATGTAGTAAAAAAACGTCCCGATCACACCAAAAATCCCCGCCGTCAGCAGACAATACGTGACGACGAGCCGGGTGCGGATGCGTCGGTATAGTCGAGGGAGTTTCACGCCCGGCGTCCCTTCGCGTCGATCGCACGCGGATACACCGTGATCCGCGGCTTGTCGCCGGCCATCACGACGGACACGACATCGATGCGGATCGCCACGTCGCGCAGATTGCGCGTCTGACGCAACTCGGCGACGAGGGATACGAGTTTGCGCGCTTTTTGCGAATTGACGTGGACCGTGGGCGAAATGTCTTCGCCCGACGCACTCTTGACCTCGACAATCACCAGAACGTCGCCGTGGCGGGCGAGGATGTCGATCTCCCCGCGACGAAGTTTCAGATTCCTTTCGAGAATCCGGTAACCGAGAGACCGCAGGTGTTCGGCGGCGAGGTCCTCGCCCGCCCGGCCGAGCGCCTGGCCGCGTTCGGGCTTTTCCGAATCATTCGCGCCGAACCAACCCATCACGCCAGAACCTCGGCTACGGGCTGGTAGCTGCGCCGATGGATCGGGCAGGGGCCGTGGAGACGCAGGGCGTCGCGATGCTCGGCGCTGGGGTAGCCGCGATTTCGATCGAAGCCGTATTCCGGCCAGCGCGCGTGCATGGCGCACATCAGCTCGTCGCGGACGACCTTGGCCACGATGCTCGCCGCCGCGATCGAAAGCGAACGCAGGTCTCCCTTGACCAACGGCGTCTGGGGGATGGTGATCGGGAGTCGTTGGTTTCCGTCCACCAGGACATGCGTGGCTAATAACGAAAGTCCGGCCAAGGCGCGCATCATCGCGGTTTTCGAGGCCTGAAGGATGTTGATGCGATCGATTTCGGCCTGATCGCAAAATCCGATCGCCACGCAGTCCGCGGCAGCGAGGATCCCCGGCACCAATTTCCATCGGCGCGCTTCGGAGAGCTTTTTGGAATCCGTGACGCCCGGCAGCGCGATTCCCGGCGGGAGGATGACGGCTGCGGCGACGACCGGTCCGGCGAGCGGACCGCGGCCGACCTCGTCGCACCCGGCCACGTAACGGTGGCCGTGTTCCCACAGCGATTTTTCGAAAAACAGCGTGTCGCCGTATTCGGGATCGCAAAACAGCGTCGGCGCGGCTTTCGAGCGGGGCATTGGCGCATCGTAAATTCGCCACGACCCTTTGACAATCGAATGCGAATCCCTACAATCGCGCGGTTTCGGCCCCGAACGGGGTGGTTCCTCGCGGCCGAAAACCGCCCGGGCTCGCGTCGCCGGGCGGACTCTCCTTCATCGCGGAACGCCCCGGAAGACGGCCATGAAATTGCGGATTTTGACCTGCATCCTGATGCTTGCGTGTTCGTCCGTCGCCATTGCGTCGGTTTACTCTCCAGAAGACACGGTCGCCGCGGTGGAAGCGGACGAGCGCTCGGGCCTGATCGACTTCGACACGGCCGCGCTCTACAAGACCTACGCGTTTTTCGCCCCGGATCGACTGCCCGCCGCCTACCGGCAGGTGGCGTCCGAACCGTTGCACCACGAGTGTGCGACCGGATTTCTGCTGAAACTCGGTCCCGATCTCAAACGTGTGTCGCCCGCCGTGCGCGACGAGATCCGGACCATCGCGCCGAACATCCCCGACCTCAGCCGTCCACCGGTCGCGTCGCGTCCCAAGTCGGCCATTACGGCGCCGGCGGATTTCCCCGACGGGTACACGCCGCCGAACGTCTACTACACGGAGCATTTCGCGCTGCGTTACGGCGATGGGGCGTCGTACACGAACGACGAGCTCGAAGCCCTCGGCGACATCATGGAAGAGGTGTGGGACGTCGAGGTCACCGACATGGGCTATAATGCGCCGTACGGCTCCGACGATTACTTCACCGATATCTACGTGGGCAATTCGGGCAACGGCGCGCCGTCGATCAGCTTCGAGGGCGCGTACACGACGATCTACGACTCGTGGCCCGACACCATGGCCCATATCGTCATGTGGCCCACCATTCTCGACTACGAGTCGTCGTTCAAGGACATCATGTCCCATGAATTCTACCACGTCCTGCAGTTCCAGATCGCGCTCACGGGCTGCTTTCAGCACATGAGCGGTTCGGGTTCGGACTGGGCGGTCGAGGCGACGGCGACGTGGGCAGAGGACGAGGTCTTCGACGACATCAACAACTACGCGTACTTCGTCGACTACCACATGCAGAACGTCGAGCAGACGATCTTTGCGTTCTCGAGCGGCGCTCCGATCCAGTATTCGCGCGCGATCTATTTCAAGTTCCTGTCCGAGAACTACGGCGGCCGGGATGCCCTGCACCACATCTGGAACGACTGCAACGCCAACATCTGGTATTCGGTCGACAGCTATCTGCAGGACTACGAGACCACGACGACGTTCGACACCTTCCCCGAATTCACGCGTAGGACGCTCTTCCGCGACTACGAAGAGGGCAACCTCTACGACAGCCCGTATGTGCTCGACCATGTCAACGACTACCCCGCCGCCGAACTGTATGACACGGGCAAACTCCCCGAGCCCTACGGAACGGCATACGTCCAGTTTCAGCCGAGCGGCGGCGAGACCTCGCTCAATTTGCGGGTACGCGGCGAGCCCAAGTACGGCAACCGCGATATCGACTACGACCTGACCATCGCCAAACAGCGCGCCAACGAGACGGTCGAAACCGAAACGATGACCGAGTCGGGCGCGGGCAACGTCGGCGACATCACGGTGGACGGTTTCGGCGGCGAGTGGACACGGATCTATCTCATCGTGACGCCCCGCGTGCAATTCTCGGGTGGGAGCGCGAATGGGATTCCGTTCTCGATTCAATCCAGCGAGGGCGACGATCCCCTGCCGCCCGAACCGACGGGCGACGATGACGACGACGATACCGACGACGATGCGGATGACGACGACGCCGATGACGACGACGCTTCGGACGACGATGCGGACGATGACGACGGCGGCAATGCGTGTGTCGATGCGCTCGAACTCATCTACGGGGGCTGTGACCTGTCGCTCATGAACGGAGGCTCGGCGATGGACGCTCAGGAGGCGCTCGATTCCTGCGAATCCGGCGGCGGTCCCTGGGCGTGCGTCGAAGCGTGCGTCGACGCGGTGAACTCCTGCGGCGACCTCGAATCGTGCCTGACGGGTCAGTGCGGAATCACGACGGATGACGGCGGTTCGAGCGGTGACGACGACGACGATGACGACGGCGGTTCGTGCGGCTGCTGACGCCGTCGCCGATCTCCCGAAATTTCTCGACGGCGGGGCATTTTGTCCCGCCTTCGTTTTTGGACAAAATCTGATCGCCGTCGTGGACAGTGCCGCGCGCATCCGGTAAAAGTTGGGCGCGATGAACACAGCCGTGAAACACTCCGATCTCGAATCCAAGCTGGAGCGCTTGCGGTCGATCCTCGTGGAGATGGAGCGATTTCTCGTCGCGTTTTCCGGCGGCGTCGACTCGGCGTTCCTGCTGGCCTTCGCGGCGAAGCACGTCGGCGACCGCGTGACGGGGCTCATCGCCGACGGGCCGTCGCTGCCGCGATCGGAACTCGCGGACGCGCGCGATTTCGCAAAACGGGTCGGGGCGAATCTGCGCGTGGTGACGAGTCACGAAATCGAAAACGCCGACTACGCCGCGAACAACCCCGACCGCTGTTTTCACTGCAAGACCGAGCTGTTCTCGATCTGCGCCAATGACGCTGCGCGTCTGGGAATCCATTGGGTCTGCGACGGGTTCAACGCGGACGACGAGGGCGACTATCGCCCGGGCAAGCGCGCCGCCGCGGAGCGGCAGGTCCGCCATCCGCTCGCCGAGGCGGGGATGACGAAGGATGACATTCGCGAGGCGTCGCGCCGGATGGATCTTCCGACGTGGGACAAACCCGCATTCGCATGTCTCGCATCGCGGTTCCCCTACGGCACTTCGATTTCGGTCGAGCGGCTCGGTCGGGTGGAGGCGTGCGAGGAGGCGTTGCGTCGCGAAGGCTTCCGGGGGTATCGCGTCCGGTTCCACGGCGAGATCGCGCGCGTCGAGGTTCCGCCGGCGGAGTTTAGGCGTTTGCTGGATGAAGACACTCGTGCGCGCGTGATCGAAGCGATCAAGGCGCAGGGATTCACGTACGTCGTTCTCGATCTCGAAGGCTACCGATCGGGTTCGATGAACGAATCGCTCGACGCCGAAACGAAAGCCCGCCATCAATGACCGACCGGCTTCAAACGGTGATCGCCGTCGCCCGTGACGCGGGCCGGCTGGCGCTCGACCTGCGTCACGACCTTCGCGTTGAAACCAAGCCCGACGGTTCCATCGTCACGAACGCCGATGTCGCCGTGCAACAGCACATCGCCCTGGCGCTCGGCGCCGCGTTTCCGGATTTCGCGATCGTCGGTGAAGAAGGCGGGCTCGGCGGCGGCGACCTGAGCGGACCGACCTTCGCCGTCGATCCCATCGATGGCACCGATTCCTACCACCGGGGCTTCGTTCACTTCGGCGTCTCGATCGGGCTCGTGGAAAACGGTCGGTGCACGCTCGGGGTGTTTTTCAATCCCGCGCTCGATCTTCTCTATGCGGCGGATGCGGGAGTGGCGTATTTGAACGGGGAGCCGCTTCCCCGGCTCGTGGATCGCGGCCTCGGCGAGGGCCGGCTCCTTCTCGCGCCCAGCAACTTCCACCGCTACTACACGACGACGTTCACGGGAAAAATCCGCGGATACGGCAGCGTGGCGCAGCATCTGTGTTACGTGGCTTCGGGCCAAGCGGCCGCGGCGCTCGCGTTCAGGTCGCACATCTGGGATCTCGCCGCGTCGCTCGCGATTCTCGACGCCGTCGATGGGCGCTATCTCGATCTGAACGGGCGGCCCTTCGATCCCGCGCCGACCCTGAACGGCGAAAAGATCATCGACGCATATCTCGCGGCGCCGGCTGACTGTTGGGGCGAAATGGCGGCGCACATCGCGCCGCGACCGCGCCCGTGAGGGCGATCGGCAAACGCCATTTCGCAGCGCTTCACGAGGGGAGAATTGGTTGCGGACACCGACCGGGTGGTCGAGTATTTTTGGCCCCGATGGGACGGGCCGCGAGCGGTCTCTGTGGATAAGTCGACGATTTGCCCACAGGTTTTCCGAAGCAAAAAAGGGCATGTGGACAATTAAGTGGATAACGTCGAAATCCGGACAGATTCACTGGAAAAATTCTGTGGATATCGCTGTGGTCACCGCATTTTGACCAACGCCGCCTCGGGCTGATAAAGAGGGTGTTCTCCACAGGGCAGGGGCTTGACATGAAGTTGCGCGCAATCCGAGTTTCCGCGGCGATCCTCTGCGCCGTTTTGGCGTTCGCGTCGTCGGCGTGGGCCGACAATCGGCAACTGGCCGAGAGCCTGCGTGCGAAGCTGCTCCAGCTTCCGGGTTTCGAGGCCGTATACGAGGGGAAAAACAACGCGACCGGCGCGACGCTGCGCATCGAGGTGAAGTTCGCTTCGCCCGACCGTGTCCGCATGGATGTCGTGTCCAAGAACGTACGAACGGTTTACGACGGCAAGCGACTCATTCATTTCGACGAGAAGTCGGGCACCGTGCTCGAGATGAGTCTCGAAAACGCGCGCCGTGTCGTGAAGGAATCAGCCAAGTCCCTCGCGACGCTCGACTGGCTCGTGTCGGGCGCGAAGTCGTGGCCGGATCAGGCGGACGTGTTCCCGTTCGTGCTGCTCGACCTGACGGAATCGAACGCGGAACTCGCCGTCTATTTCGGCGCGCGCGCGTGTGACGCCCCGTGGCTCAACCGTCTTGCCGCGAACCCCGACGAACCCGAGATCGGCGACTCCGAGATCGTCGTGTCGTACGGCGAATTCACGCACCGCATCGACCCGAAAACCGGCGTGCTCGTCGCGGTGGAGCATCGCGAGAACGATGTCGTCGTTCGTTCACTTACGCGCACGTCGTTCGAGGTCAAGAAGCCCGATCCCGCCGTCTTTCATCTTACGCTGCCGCCCGTGACGCGCACCGAGCAGGCGCAGTCCGATTCCAACGCCGTCGACGCGGTCGTGCGCAGCCAATTCAACCTCCGCATCGACGCCCTGCTCGCGGCGTCGGCGGCGAGGTGGAAATCGACCACGCCGGAAGACAAACAAAAGATCAGCGCCGCGGTGACGGAATACTGGCGCATCGCGTTCGCCGCGAACGAGGATCTGAAGAATCGTCTCTTCAAGCTCATCGACAGCGACCAGAGCGTCGCGCTCATTCGTGAGCAGCTCGACGACGCCGAGGCGAAGAAAACATGGGTCGCCGAGCAGAAGGTCGAGGGTAATCCCGCGATCGAAGAGCTGTGGCGCAACAACGTGTCCGTCACGCTCACGCAGGAGATTCTGCGCGAGGCGGCTGAACCTTATCGCCGAGAGATTTTCGAATCGGTCATCAAGAGCGTGCGCGCGTCGGCAAAGGCACACAAGTTGTCCGAGGACGAGGCGAACGACCTGCTTCAGCGGCATACCGAGGGCATCGTGCTGGCGCTCGTCGAGGCGCTCATGGCGCCGATCCGTACGCACGTCGACGCGGCGGTCGCCAAGGCCGCGAAGCTCAAGCCCTGATGCCCGCCGGGCACCCCCCGCGCGCACGGCTGATCGCCGTCACCGGCACTGACACGGGCGTCGGCAAGACGTGGGTCGCATGCGCACTCGCTCGGAGTTGGTCAGCGAGAGGGCTTCGCGTTCGGGTCTGCAAGCCGCTCGAAACCGGTTGGCCGAGTGAAGGGGCGGCGGACGAAACCGACGCGGGACGACTCCGCCTGGCGGCGGGCGCGGATCAAGCCATCGAAGACGTTTGCCTCTACCGCTTTCTCGATCCCGTCGCGCCGTATGTCGCGGCCCGGGCCGAAGGCGTTGTTATCGATACGGAACGCGTTGCGAGGCACATCGAACATCTTCTCGACGGTTGCGACGTTGTCCTCGTCGAGGGAGCGGGGGGACTTCTCGCACCCCTCGCGCCCGGTTGGACGCTTCTCGACCTTGCGGCCCGGACGGGCGCGGTCGTGGTGGTGGTCGTCGCCGATCGGCTCGGCTGCCTGAATCACGCGCTGCTCACCGAACGCGCACTCGCGAACGCGGGGGTCTTTCACCTCGGTTTTGTGATGAATCAACTGCCGGGAACCGGCGATGATTCGCGGTTGTCGAACGAAAAGACCCTGGGCGATTGGACGCACGCGCCGATCCGGCGAGCGCCGGAGAGCGCGGACTCCGATGCCTGGGGACGGATCGCCGAGGCGATCCTCGTCGGAACCGGCGAACGAGGGCGGCAAAAACCTCCTCAATCGTGAACGCGAACCGGACGGGGATCGGCGGCAGCGGAACGGCTGGTAATCCGCCCGACAACCGTTTCGATCAAGGAGCCTGGACCCCTCCCTTGATGTCGCCGCCGGTCCCCTTCCAATTTCCCCGATCTTCCCCCCAAACGAATCGGGGCGATTCGATTGACATGCCCCCGGCCGGCGGTCTTGTATGTCGCCATGAATGAGATCGCGGCGAGAAAGATCGCGGCACTTCGCCTCGGGCAATGCACGCGGCACATCTTTTTGTGCACCGGTCCCGACTGCTGCCATGCCGAGCAGGGGCTCGAAGCGTGGGAGTTTCTGAAAAAGCGGATGGCCGAGCGCGGATTGTCGCCCGGAAACGTGCTGCGCTCCAAGGTCGGTTGCCTGCGCATCTGCGCTGATGGGCCGATTTGCCTCGTCTATCCCGAGGGCACCTGGTATCGCGGCGCGACGCCCGAGGTACTGGAGCGCATCATCGAGGAACACCTGATCGGCGGACGGCCCGCGGACGAGTTCGTCATCGCCGTGAATCCGCTCCCGCCGAGCCCATGAGCCCGCCGACGAAGTACGGCATCATCGGCTACCCGCTCGCCCATTCGGCGAGCCCCGCCATCTACGCCGCCGCGTTTCTCGCGCTCGGCATGGACGCGACCTTCGACCGCATCGAGGACAAGGACGGCGAGCGCGCCTTCGCCCGCGCCCGTGACGAGGGTTATACGGGAATCGCCGTCACGATGCCGCACAAAAAGATCGCCGCAGGTCTGTGCGGCGAGATTTCCGAAGACGTCGATCACACCTCCGCGGCGAACACCGTGGTCTTCGGCGATCCCATTCGAGCCTACAATACAGATGTTGCGGGGGTGCGCGCCGCCCTGGACAGCGTGGAATTCGATTGTCGCGGCAAGTCGGCGACGATATTCGGACTCGGCGGAGCATCCCCGGCCGTGTTGCACGCGTTGATCCTCGCGGGAATTGAAGATGTCTGGGTCGTCACACGGTCAAAAACGGACGGCGACGTTCATGTGAATGGGTTTGGAGATCACGAGATCCTCGTCCGCATACGGCTGCGCACCGAGATGAGCATTCGCGAGGCCCTTGCAGCCTCGACGCTCGTCGTCAACGCGACGCCGCTGGGAATGAAGCCCGGCGATTCGCTCCCCGCTCCGAAAAAGCAACTGCGTCGGGACATGGTGGTGCTCGACGCGGTGTATCGTCCGGCGCGCACGCGGTTCCTGCTCGAAGCCATGGGGCGAGGCGCGACGGCGATTCCCGGCACGCGCTGGTTTCTCGGCCAGGCGGCTGAGCAGTTCCGGCTTCTCACGGGTCGTGAAGCCCCCGTCGAGGCCATGCGCGAGACGCTGGCCACGGTCCCCGGATGCGACTGGTTTTGATCGGTCCGCGCGGCGCGGGCAAGTCCAAACTGGCGCGTCGGCTGGCCGCCGCATTCGAGCTGCCGTGCGTTGCGAGCGACGAGGAAATCACCCGCGCCGTCGGATGCTCGATCGCGGATTTTGTCGCGGCGAAGGGATGGAGTGCGTTTCGCGAAATGGAAACGGTCGTCCTCGAAAACATCCTGCGCGAGCATCCCGGCGATCTACTGCTGGATGCGGGTGGGGGGCTGATTGTCGCGGAGCGCAATCGCGAAATGCTTCGAGCGTTCGATGCAAAGATTTTTCTTACCGCGAGAATCGAAACTTTGGTCGTGCGCGTTGCTCGTGATCGAAACCGTCCGCCGCTCACGGATGCCGCCGACCCCATCGAGGAGATGCGTCGCGTGACCGCGGAACGCGAACCGATCTACAGGTCCCTGGCGGATTTGACGATCGACACGTCGGACGCCTCGCCCGACGAAACACTGGCGATGGCGACCCGCTGGATTCGGTCGCATCTGGAGAATCATCCATGAAGTCCCCGACGCTCGTGGCGGCCATGGTTGCGGCACTCGTGTCCGCGCCGGCTTGGGCTCTCGAATTTCGAGAAAGCGCGATGCAGTCGACGGGGTCGATCCGATCCGTCGTGGCCGACGATCTCGACGGCGACGGGAAGCTCGAAATCCTCGTGTCCATCACCGCCGGGACGCCGCCGAACGAGAAGCGGCGAATTCAGATCTTTCACATCGGAGCGAACGGCTACGACGCGCAACCTCGATGGACGCTCGACGTGCCCGCGGGCGCGACGGTCTTCGACACCGGCGATGTGGACGGCGACCGCGCGGCGGAGCTGGTGTGGATCTACCGCAACCGCGTCGGCGCGGTGGATTTCGCCGCGTCGGGACCGGGCGACGAACGCACCCTCGTGGACAAAGGCTGCGGCGTGTGCTGGGCCGATCGCACCAAAGCGCCCGTGCTCGACCTTGTGCGGGACTGGCGCGGCGACGCATCGGTCGAACTCATGCTGCCCGGCGACGGCGAGTTTCGCTTTTTTGAGCGACGCGATGGCGCGTTCGTCGCGGCCGAGACGGTTGCGGTCGAGATGGAGCGCGACCTGCACAGCGCAAAGGCGACGAAGTCCGAAAGCTACGGATTCTCCGTCACCGCCACGATCAAGGTTCCCGAGTGGGCGCTCGTCGACTACGACAACGACCACGACGCGGACCTGTACGTCGTCGGCAACGAGCGGATCTGGGTCGTCAGGCAAACCGACGGACGTTTCGAATCGAAAACCACGACGTCGCGCTTTTTCAAGATCCGCTCCGAACAGGACTGGAAGCGTCAGGACGTGACCGTCTCGACGCACGTGCGCGATCTGGACGGCGACGGCTTCGGCGATCTCGTGTTCAACAAGTTCGGCGGCAGCATCACGAATTTCTCGTCGGACATCCGCGTCTATCGCGGCGGCGCGGCGGGGCTGCCGACGAGTCCGACCTACACGCGGCAGTTCGAGGGATTCTCGGGTCTGCTCAAGTTCGCCGATGCGGACCGCGACGGTCGCGTGGACATGATCGCGCCGGGCGTGGAGGTGAGTATCGGCAAGATCATCCGCGTGCTCACCGTCAAGAAACTCGACATGGAGTACGGGCTCTACCGCTGCGACGGGTCAAATCTTTACTCGCAGGAACCGACGCAGAAGTTCGATGTTCCCTTCCACATGAGCACCGGCGACGAGACGGAGTTTTCGGGCACGCCGCCGGAGTACGGGCAGGACTTCAACGGCGACGGCAAGCCCGACCTGCTGATCGGCGTGAGCCCCGATGAGATTGTGGTGAAAACGGGAAAGAGCGGGCTCGATTTCACGGGCCCGACGGCGACGATCAAAGCGCCCGCTGCGAACGGCGCGGAGGTGATGGATCTCGACGGCGACGGGAAGACGGACCTGCTGATTTGGTATGGAACGGCTTCGCGACAGGGGCAGTTGAAGGCGTTTTTGTCGCGGTGAGGCGGTGGGCGCCTAGAAGTTCATGTTGATCATGAGCATGTGCGAAAAGTTCTTGGGATTCTCGACGTCGCCCCGGAACGAATAGCCGAGCGTCCCCTCGGGCGCGTACCACGCGATGCCCGCGCCGTAGCGGTCGCGGTCGTGAATCTGATCCCAGTTGAATCCGCCGCGCAGCACGAGTCCCGCCTTGGTCATCGAGCGATAGCGATACACGAAACCTTCCGCGCCCAGCGCGAAGTTGAACGTGTTGACCTCGTCCACGTCGAAGATCTTGGTTGCGTCGAAAGAGACGGTGGCATAATCGAGCACGAACCCGGCGAGGCCGATCGAGAACTCGCGCTCGATCAGATAGGGATCGGGGCCGCCGAACATGTTGCGTCCCGCGAGCCCGATGGCGAAGTAGTCGATCGCCTTGATGAGCACACCCGCGTCCATGTTGATATTCGACGAGCCCGGCTCGAGCTGCCGGTATTTGCCCGACGCGCCGATGAAGAAGATGTCGGCCGCGCCGCCGGCGATGGCGAGCGCCGCCTGGTAATCCTTGCCCTCGGCGAAGGTGCGATTGGGAAAGTTCGCCGCCGTGAACGACAATCCCGCCGCGATCGCGTTCGTCGTCTTGCCGTCCACGATCGACAGGTGCCAGAAGTCCGAGATGTTCTTTTCGTGCTCGTCGACCGTCGATTCCTCGTCCGTGAAGAACTGATTGTTGAAATCGTCTTCTTCCTCGAGCGGCTCGATGTCGTCGCTGTGGAGCTTTTCGTAATCCAGAATCTCGTACTCGCGGCGCTCGTACTCCACGTCGAGGCTGTACGTCTCGATCATGGCGATGCCCGCGGGGTTGATCTGGATCGCGTTGTTGTCGTCCGCGACGCCGGTGAACGCCGTGCCCATGCCCCCGGGTTTGACGCCCCAAAACCAGACGGCCTGGGCGGGCGAGGCCATGACCGCGGTGGCGATCAGGATGAGAAAAACGAGGCGGAATGCGCCTCGATTCCGTGAATGTCGATTGGAAATCACGGCGGGAACTTAGACGTTTCCGCCGCCGGTGTAAAGAATCGGGGCGCGGTGGCCCGCGGGACGAACGGGGACCGTTTCAATAGGCGCAAAGCGCCATGCGTTTCGCGAAGTCCTCGCAGTCGCGCGCGTCGCACGATGCCTGGATGCGGCATTCGAACGCCGCCTGCTCGACCGTCTCGCTCGCGATCGCTTCGTTGCAGGCGGATGCGAATTCCGCCGCGTCCGGCGTTTCGCCTTCGATCTCGACCACGCCGTGGCAGTCCTCAAAGATCGCCAGCGCCATTCCGCTGCAATCGCAGGTGCGGTCGATGTCCTCGTCGTCGAACTCGTCGCCGTCGCAGGTACACGAACCCGTCGCCGCGAGCGCCGTCAGCAGCGCGACCGCGATGGCCGCCCGGCTAAACGCGCGGCGGACGCACGCGCGGGTGCGAATAGGTCTTTCGGCTGCCTTCTTCCTCTTCATTGAAGATCCATCCGACGATCTCGCCGACGTTGAGGACCGTTTTGCCCCGAACCGCGATCTCGTAGCGCTTGCGGTGCACCCGGCTGCTCGTGCCCATTCCCGACTGCGTCTGCTTCCAGCCCATCGACTCGATCTCGGCGGCGAGGCGGGCGAGCCGAACGCACCAGTGTTTCATGTTCGAGACGCGAAGATCAACCCAGCCGTCGTGCGCGTAGCGGTCGAGTCGCTTGGCGTCGATTTCGATCGTATTGCGTCCCCGAAACGGCGGAATCACGATATTCGGCCCGCGCAGCATGCTCTTGCCGTCGGGCATCAGGATCGGAATGCCGATCGAAATGATGCGCGCACGCAGCGTTTTGTCGCGGCGTACGAGCCGCTCCAGATCGGCCGACATCTTCGCCGGGTCGGCCTTCGTGGCCGTTGCGATATCGCCATAGACACGACGCAGCAGGTGGGTCTCGTAAAGCAGCTTCGACAGGCGCGGCGGGCCGAGCAGCTCGAAGGCGATGCTCTCGTCGCCGCTCTCGGCCTGCATATCGCGCAGCCGCTCGAGCGCGATCTCGCGCATCACGCCCGCGCGGTAGGTCGATTTCATGACCGAGTTCGACAGCATGCCGATGATGTCGAATCCCGTGTTGCCGCCGAGCAACTCCTCCTTCACGTTTTTGGCGATCTCCTCGGGCGTCACGTATTCCATCTGACCGGTCGTGGTGATCGCCTCGAACTCGGCCGCCGAGAACAGGCCGTTTTCGCCCGTGTTGATGTACACCGCCTTCAGCGGCTCGCCGATCGGCCGAATGCGCGCGTCGCCCGTCGCGACGAGATCCACGGTTTTCGACACGTCGAACGGCGCGCGAAGGTCGCAGTCGTACAACTCGATGGGCTTCCCCGCCTTGCGGATTTCGCCCCGGTCGATGTCCTTCCACGCGATGGCCGCCGCCGGTTTGACCTCCATGGTGAACGCGAATCCCGGCGTGTTGTTCATGAGGAAGAGCAGCAGCGAATGCGCCCCCGCCACGGCCGACTTCGACAGCAGCTTCTGGCTCGGCTTTTCCTCGCTGTGCGTGTAGGGGATGTTGAGTCCCATGCCGCCCGTGCCCGTGGTGCCGATCTTGAAATAGCTTCGCGTGCCCGCCGTTTTCATCGCGTTGTACAGAATCTGCACGTGCCGGATCAGTCGGGGCAGGTAGTTCGACGCGATCTGAATTCGCGCGCTTTTCATCATCGCCCGCACGGCTTCGGCATAGCCGGGATCGGATGGATCGAGCGCCTCGACGTCGCGCATGCGAAGGCGAAGATCGAGCACGGAGGCGTAAACGTCGCGATACGCGACGCCCGTCGCCGTGTTCACGGCGTCGATGACGACATCGGGTTTGTAGCGCGTGACGAGACGGTGGAGGTAGTTCTTCGTCACGTCCACGGTGGACAGATCATTGAACGTGTCGTCGATGATCCGGTCGAGCGTCGCGGTATCGGTAATCGCGCGCGCGTCCATGTCCTTGAATTCGATGCGCGCGAAAAGATCTCCCCACTCCGGGACGAGTTTCGTCGTGACGCGCGTCTTGCCGGTATCCGAGAGAAACCCGATCTCCTGGGCGAGATCCAGAACGGCGTCTTTCGACTCGCTCTCTTTCAGCGAGCAAACGACGAGTTTTTTCGGATTTTCCTTGAGCAGTTCAAAGCAGATTGCGCGACCCACCAAGCCCCATCCGCCCAGAACCAGAATCGTCTGGCCCTTCAGCGCCGGCATGCAGACCTCCAGAACATCAAAGGGAAAAATCGAGGAGGAAAGGCCCCCGAAAGCCCGGCGATGATACCGCCGGGCCGGGCGGTGTCAACGAAAATGTGCCCGTTTTCGGGCGGTTCGAGGTCTGCGCCAGCCCCTAGAGCTTGACCGCGACCGCGAGCCCGTCCCGTACCGGCACGATGGCGGAAAACGCGTCCGCGCGGGCGAAGAGGTGATCGTTGAAGGTGCGGATGGCGGTGGTGGACGGCGCGGCGTCGTCGGTCGCGACGCGGGCGCTCCACAGCACGTTGTCGGTGATGAAGAGTCCTCCGGACCGCAGCTTCGCGAGTGCGACGTCGATCACCTCCGGGTACTGCTCCTTGTCGATATCGTTGTACACGATGTCGAAGGAACCCGGCTCGCGCGCGAGGATCTCCTGCCCGATGCCGACGCGAAAGTCGTAGCGCCCCGCGAATCCCAGCGTGTCGAGATGCGACGCTGCCCGATCACGATTCCCGGCGTCGCCGTCGGTCAGTACGATCCGTCCCTCCGCGGGCATGCCGGTCAGGAACCAGTACGCCGAGTAGCCATAGCCGGAGCCCATCTCGAATACGGTTCGCGCATTTGTCGCCCGGGCGAACAGAGCGAGCAGGCGACCGACATGCGGCCCGATGATGGGAAATCGACGCTCGGCCGCGTACGCCTCCATGCGCGCGACCTCATCGGGGCGCTGGGGGATCAGGGCTTCGAGATACCGGTCGAGCCCTTCATGAAACATGCTCACGGCCATTCGAATATCCTTTCCAACGGCGAGCGAGTTTTGAAAACGCGGTCAGTGCGCCGCGTCGAACTCCACGCGAAGAACGGTGAGGCTGTGCGGGGGAAGGTCGAGCGTCACGCGCGTCCCGACCTGAACGAAGACGGCGTCCGACGCGCGATACTCGCCCGTCGCGTCGGACTCCAGCGACGTCGGCGCGTAGAGCGCGGCGCCGGTCACGCGCGCATCGCGATCGATCTTCACATCGACCTGCGTATTCGAATCCTGCACGCGGTTCAGCAGTACGATCGTTCCGCGCGTGCCCTGCGCGTTCGCGAACGCCGTCGCCGCCACACTCGTGTATTCGAGCGCCGTCCGCTCGAACGAATACGAGCGCGACGTCATGCGCAGCGTGCGAACGGGCACGGTGCGGCCGAGCATCGCACCGGCCATCATGTCGGTCACCTCGAACGACGGCATGTTGACGAGGGCGCCGTGGGTGCCTACGCGAAATGGGTTGAACCAGCGCTCGACGAGCGCGTCGCGATCCTCGCCGTCCTCTCCGAAGGCGAGCGCCATGTGCTGGCACGCGGCGTCGATGCCGAGATTCGCGTACGCGATCAGCATATCGGCGATGCCGAGCCCCACCACGGGCTGGTCGCCCCGCGCGAACCGAAAGCGCGAAAACGCTCCGGCGACATGGTACTCGGTCACCGCGACGCGAAGCGGCTCCGCGCGGGGCAGCGCGTCGAGTTCCTGTCGGAGCCGCGTGTAGAGGGGCGAAAAGAGGTCGCTGCCCGCGAGCAGCAGCTCCGACGAATTTTTGTCCCAGAACCCAAACACCGACGCGTCGTCCACTTGATACTGGTGAATGACGACCGCCTCGACGGCCGGGTGCGTGAGCAGGTCCGCGAGCGACGCGATCGAGGCGGATGTTCCACCCCACGCGTCCATCGACGCCTGCGAAAGCGGAACCCAGAAACGGGCGACCGGCTCCACGGCCAGCACGGCTTGAATGTACTTCAGGGCGCGTGCCGCGTAGTTCGCGGGGTCCTCCGCGGGTTTTCGATGCCACGCCGGATCGCCGCCGTTCTCGGCGCGGGGATTCGCGTAGGAGAATCGCCCGGTCTGCGAGTACGCCGTGTTCCACCAGCCGAAGACCTCATTGCCGATTTCGAACGTGGTGTGATTCCACGGATTTTCGTAGCCCCAGTATCGGCGAGCCCCGGCCATCGCGTCGCCCTCGTCCGTACTGTTCAGGTGACGCACGTACGCGGCGGCTTCGAGCGCCGTCCCCGATCCGAAATTGAGCGTCACGAGTCCGTCGCCGCCGATCTCGTCCATGATCGCGTGATACTCGAAGGTCGCCATGTTGTCGTCTTCGGCGACTGTGCGATCCGGGCGGACGAAATCCCAGAAGTGGTAGCCGTCGCCGCCGAGCATTCCATCGATCTGCAAGCCCGAGAAACGCACCAGGGGCGGTCGGCCATCGGCGGGCCGGATCGACGAGAGACGCGAAACGGCTTCCGCCATCCACGGCGTGCGCCACTCGGGATGCAGCGGATCGCCTTCCGGTGCGTAGAGTGTGCCGCGCCCGATATTCCAGCCGATGAGTCGCCCCGTTTCGCTCGTGGGCCCCGCGAAATTCACGGCGAGCACGATGGGCGCGGAATCGGTGTCGACATCGGAGGGAACATCGCGAAGCTCGACGTCGGGGTGCGGCGCGGAATCGGCCGACGGCTCCGGAGTGTCGGCTTGGCGTTGCTGCTGCGCGCAACATGGGGCCAGCGCGATCCAAACGATCGTTGCGAACAGCGCGGGGATCGAACGTGGGCCCCTCATCGCGTTTTGCCCTGGCAGGGAAATCGCCCGAATTGTCAGACGGGCGGGGTAGCCTTGTCAAACCCGGGCGCGGACAATGCGAGCATCATGACAAACGATGTCCGGCGATGACGCCGCAGCGGGTCGAGAGTTGGCGCGCGAAGTACGGTCCGTGGGCTCTCGTGACCGGGGCGACGGCCGGTATCGGAGCGCACTTCGCCCGCGAACTCGCTCGGCGTGGGCTGAACCTCGTCGTGAACGCGCGCCATCGGGACGAAGTCGAGGGCGTGGCGAGAAACCTCGCCGAGCAGTTCGGCATCGAGACGCGGGCGGCGATCGCCGATCTGTCCCGGCCGGGCGACGTGCGTGCGCTCCTCGACGGCATCGCGGATCTGGAGATCGGCCTCGTGATTCAGAACGCGGGGACGATGACGCTCGGTGCGCTGTGCGACGCGGACATCGACGCCGAACTGGGCGTCGCGGCGCTCCACGTTGAATCGACGCTGATGCTCGCGCACGCCCTCGTCCCGCCGATGCGCGGACGCGGGCGGGGCGGTTTCGTCATCGTGTCCTCGACGATGGGCGCGTTCGCCGCTCCCTACGCCTCGAACGCCGCCGCGACGAAGGGTTGGCAACGTCAGTTTGGGATTGCCCTCGCCGAGGAACTTCGCGGCAGCGGCGTAAACGTGCTCGTGCTCTGCCCGGCGCTTACGGACACACGTGCGATTCGCCGCCTGAATTTCCGCGCGCTCGGCAAGCACCCAATGCCGGTGGATGTGCCGGTGCGCTCGGCGCTCGACGCGCTGGGACGGCGGACGCTTGTTACCGTCGGTTGGACAAATTCGCTCGCGGGCGCGCTGCTGGGATTGCTGCCGCGCACATGGGTCGCGCGGGTCGTCGGGCGTTATCTGCGCCGACTTTCGATCGATAACCCATCCTCGCGCTAGGCCGAGCGCTCCGTGGGGAACTGTGGCCGCCACGCCTCGAATCCGCCGGTGATACTGCACACGTCGGTGAATCCGCGCGAACGCAGGAAATCCGCGCCGCCGACACTCACGTAGCCGTGATAGCAATAGACGACAATGCGCGCGTCCTTGGGCGTTTTTTTGACGAAATCCTCGACGTTGTCGTCACGCAGGTGGACCGCGCCGGGGACGTGAGCGCTGGCGTAGTCGCGTCCCATGCGCACGTCGACGAAGACAGCGGTCTTTTCGTCGAAGAGGCGTTTGGCTTCCTCTACGTCGATCTCGCAAACCTCGGGCTCCTCGTACATGAATGATCTCCCGCGCCGGAACTACGCGATCAGATCCGGTCGGCGCTCGTTGCGATCAGGTCCGGTCGGCGTTCGTTGTCGAAAACCTCGCCGAGGCGGGGCCACCGATGTCGTTCGGGGTCCGTCTCGCGGTACTGCATCATGGCGTCGATGCCACGGCGCACTTCGTCGCGCACGAGGTCGCGCAGTTCGCGCGCGGCGTCGAGGTCGTCGAAATGGCCGCCGTAGTTTGCCGTGGCGATCGGTTTGCCGAAGCGGATGTACACGCGCTCGCGGCGCGGGATCAGCGTCGGGCCGACGCCCCGGACGATCGGGAGAATGGCGTCCTGACGAATCCCGAGCGCGGCGATCGCCTTGCCGATCGGCGTCTTCATGATCATCGGCGAATCGATGACCACGCGGTAGATTTCGTCCGCGCCGATCGCGGAGAACGGAATGATCGGGCAGCCGTATCGGATGGCGAACCGCGCGAATCCGACGCGGTCTTTCCAGATCACCTGATTCGTTTCCCCGCGCTGCTTGAACGCCTCGCGCGCGCCGCCCGGAAAGATCAGCACGCACTCCCCCGCGCCCAGCAGCCGCGCGGCGTGTTCGTGCGTGCCTTCGAGCACGCCGAAGTGCGTCATGATCTCGCGCCACACCGGGACCTGGAAGTGCGCCCGGTCGCCCAGCGCGTGGAGGTAGATGTCGTGCCGGAAGTACAGCTCCTCGAACATGAACATCGAGTCGAAGAACGCGAAGAGGCTGTGGTTGCCGATGAACAGGAGCGGGCGATCGGCCGGGATGTTCTCGCCCCCGAAGATGACGGGACGCACGAACGCGCGCCACGGCGCGAGGATCTTCGACACCGCGTCCATTTCCCAACGCGACGGCTTGGCCACATGCTCGAGCAACGGCAACACTCCCGGACGAGGACGCCGATTGGCGGCGAAACGAGGGGGGCGGCCCGTGAGCCGTCCCCGCGACGCCGTTCCTTTAGGGGAATTCCCGCGCCGGATCAAGAACCGGGGCTTACCGTTCGGAAAGTCCGGGGCGCACCGTGACGAAGATCATCCCGCACGCTGAGCACGCCGGGCTGCGAGCCACGTCGCAAACGCACGCGCCGCGACCACGCCGAGGCCGATCACCGCGCCAAGCACCACGCCGCTCGTCGTTCCCGCGAGCCACGCAAGCGAGGCGAGAGCCGCGCCGAACATCGCGAATCGGCGAAGTCCCTGCCCGGAATCGGACAGAATCGTCCGCACGCGCCACGAGAGCGCGAGTGCGCCCGCGAGACCGAGCAGCCACACGAGCGACTTGAGCGACTCGAGCACCGACGAGAGCGCGAAGCCGAGCCGCAGCGTGGACGCCTCGCCGATGGTGACGAGTTCCCGGTAACGCAATTCGGTTCCCGCTTTGGGAATGGTGAAGCGCGTCGGCAATGCTCCGCCGGTGTCCTGCGCCGACTGTGCCGCACGCAGCCGCTCCTGAAAATTCAGTTCGGCTTTTTTCTGCGAATCGTCGCCGTCCCAGTAGCCGCGGCCCGCGCGTCCGCCAAGTTTGCCGAGCGCGCCCGACTCCGCGGGAGCAGGCGCTTCGGGAACGGCCATCTCGCCGCTCTCGAAGTCCCCCGCAATCGGCGAGGCGATCACAACCGGCTGCGTCCAAAGCCTCATCGACCCGCCAAGACGCGTGAACCGGAACCGCTCGGGCGCATACACGGTCAGGTACGATTGCGAGATCGGCAGATCGACGAGCGGCATGGCCAGATTCGCCGTGCCCGCCAGGCGGATGTGACCGGGAAGCTGCGTGTAGAAGATCACCTCGACGTCGAAGCCCGTGGACTCGTCGTTGCCGCCCGCGGATTTTTCCAGCGGCAGCAGCATCGCCCCTTCCTTGGTCTTGCTCGGCTTCACGGGCTTGCCGGCGACGAAGCTGCTCCACAGCGCCGTCTTTTCGCCTTCCGGCAGACGCACTTCCAAGAACTGTTTGCGATTGTTGCGCACGCGGTAGATCGCACTCACCACGCAGTCGCCGTCCTCGGTGATTTGCACAATGTAGTTCGCGCGGTCGATCGCCGCGCCGAGCACGGCCTGCGTCTGATGGCGCACGACGCGCAGCTCGCCCGAAAACGGATGACGCAGATATTTGTACGAGAGCACGATGGGGTTGGTCGCGCCGCCCGCGAGCCCCGCGGGCAGTTCCTTCACGTCGACCGGCTGCAGGTCCTTGATGTTCGCGGGCGTCACCTCGACGCCGCCCGTGACCTGCACGGCGAAGTGGCCCCGGTCGCGCTCGACGCCCTGCGCGGGCAGGGCCGGGAAGGGCACGGTGAATTCCTCGCCCTCGATGGATCGCTCCAGCACCACCGTAAGCGGGTACGCGCCCTTGACCTCGTAACCGATCGTGGCGATGAGCATGCGCGTCGCGGCATCGACGCGCCAACCGGCGATCGATGCGCCGGTGACATCCACGACCTCGTACCCCTCGGGCACCGCGAGCGTGAACTCGGTGATTGGCGCGTGACGCACCTCGTAGTCGAGTTGCACCACGGCGCGGACGAAGCCTTCGTCGATGCTCACGAGGGTGCTGGTGTCGACGAGCACCTTCGACGGCAGCTTTTCTTCCTTTGCGGCGGCGTCGCCTTCGGCCTTGTCGAGCGCGACGTTGTAACGCACCACGAGCTGGTCGCCGGTGAGGACGGCGGTGACCAGACCCTTTTCGTCGTGCATCGTCGCCCCATCGATGGTGACGCCGGAGAGCTTCGCGCCGTAAGTCAGTCGCAGCACCTGCCCCGCCGCGTCGGGCAGCCCGAGCTCGACGCTGCCGGGGCCGGGACGCATCGGTGCATCCACCTCGAAACGCATCGTCAGTTTGTGCGCGGCGGGTCCCTTGAGCACGAGTTCGATTTGGCCGCCGTTGTCGTTGACGGGCGCGGTTTGGCCGTCGAGCAGAATGTCGGCGACGGGCGTGGATGACGGCACGAGCGGGCACTGAACCCAGTCGGTCCCGAAGACCGTGAGGGGATAGTCGGCGGTGAGTTCGAGCCGCCCCGCGTCGAGCTTCGCCGTCAGCGTGCCTCGTCCGAGCGCGTAGGCCACGGGCGGCGGGGGAGGCGGCGTGGGCGTCTGCCCTTGAAGCTTTTCGCGCAGCAGCTTGAAGTCGGCCCACGGGATGCTGACCTCGCTGCCGTTGATGTCGGGCAGCGTGTCTTCGGCGTTGGCGACGCCTGCGAGCGCCGCGACGAGCGCGAGAGCGAGCACGACCGGATACAATCTTTGTCCAATTCGCGTCATGACCCGCTCCCTTCGTCCGCGTTCGCGATCGGCGCGACGGGCGGAGTAGGCGGAGGACTCGGCGGCTCCCTGCGTGGGCGGTTGGCGATGGCCTCGCGGCCCTTGATGACGAGGACGCGCGAGACGGCGAAGAGGGCGCCGACGAACGCGGCGAGCGCGAAGTCTTCGAGGCCGAAACCGATGAAGACGCCCAGCACCGCAGGCGCGGCCATCGCGACGAGCGCCGTACGGCGGGCGAGCGGGCCGGGTTCGGGAAGCGAGGGTTCGAAGCGACGCAGGATGCGCCGGGCGACGCTCTCGCCGAATACGAGCGCGAGGATGGCGAGCACGAACGAAATCAACGCCGACGAGCGGTAACGCGCGTAGGCGAACGACAGATGCGGCTTTTCGCCCGGGTCCACGATGCGGGTCTCGAAGGTCATGGGCATGCCGTCCCATGCGATCTGCACCGCGACGGGGAGCGCGCCGCGCGTCATGGCGTTGGAGTACGCCACGTTCTCCGCGGCGGCCGGCAGATCGAATCCCTGTTTTTGCACGAGCGTCTGTTGGGAGCGGTAGATGCTCAGTTCGTCGGCCTTCTCCTTCACGCCCTTTTTGTCTTCGCTCCGCAGCAATCCATCCAGTTCCCCTTCGAGATTGCGCTTGTCCTCGTTCTGGTCGGGCGGAACCGTCGATGCGGCGAGGCCGCCTGGTCGCAGCGTGCCGGAGAAGCCGAAGTACCGGTATCCGCGCGGAAGGTAGGTTGTCAGCGCGACGCGCTGCACGGGAACGTCGATCGCGGGGAGGTCCAAGCCGCGCCGCCAAAGGTACGGGATCATGCGTTGCTGGCGGAAGTATGTGAGGCGCAGCGTCGTCGTTTCGCGGCCCTCGGCATTCGCCACGGGTAGGAGCAATACGCCGTCTTTCACTGCGGCCTTCACCGGTTCGCCGTCGCGAAACACGCTCCACACATCCGCGCCCGGCGGCAGCGTGACCTCGATGAACTGGCGGGCGCGGTTCGCCACGCGCAGCGTCGCTTCGACGAGTTCCTTGCCGCCGTTCGTCAGCATCACCGCGTAGGTCGCCTGGTCGACCGCGCACGCGAGCACCGAGGCGTCCTCGTGGCGCGCGATGGCGAGTTCGGCGGTCGCGGGGTGCGTGACGTATTTGAAGCCGAAGAGCACGGTCAGATCCGCGACCGCGCTCAGGTCGGGCGGCAGTTCGCGCACATCGAGCGGCGCGAGGTTCGCGGTCTTGCCCGCCGTCACCTGCACATTGCCGCGCACCGCCACGGCGAGATGGCCGACCTCGTGCACGATGTCCCGCACGGTGATGTCCGCGGTCGTGAAATTCGCCGACGCCTCGGCGGGAAGCGACTGCTCGAGCGTAAAGGCGATGCGGTGATGCCCCGCGGCTTCATACGCCAGTTCGATTTGAAGTTCCTTACCGCCATCCACCTCGACCGCCTTCCAGTCCGCGAGACCGTTGGTCGTGACGTCGGCGACGTTGAGCCCGGCCGGGAGAGCGATCGTGAATCGGCTCACCGGCTTGTGCAGGATCTGGTAATCCACCACTGCCGTGTAGACGGCGAGACCTTCGGTAACGGTGACGAGCGTTCGCGTCTCGGCGGTCACCCGCGCCTGTTCGCGTTCGGCCTTCGGGGCGCGACGCGACCACTCGACGCGGACGGGATCGGCCTGAACGAAGGAACCGATGGCCACGGTTTCGGTCGAGCCGTTCTCGACGCGCATGTGGCCGCCGGAAACGAGGCGCACGTCGAGATCCGGCGCGCCGAGGTGAACGTTGAGCCGGTTCACGGGCGAAGTGACGGTCGGTAACGAGAAACCGCGCGGCCCGCCGGTGTCCTCGACGGGGACCTCGATCCGCAGTGTCAGCACGTGCGCGCCGGGAAGGTCGGTCACGACGTGCAGCCTCCCGTCGTTTTCGGAACCCAACGCGACCGGCTTGCCGTCGAGCTTCGCGTCCAGTACCGGCGCGTAGGCCGAAAGAATCGGCACGCTCGACCAGCCCCTGGGCTTGAGCACCTGAATCCCCACCGTCACCTCCGCGACCGCGTGATCGCCGACGACACGCACCACATAGTCGGCGCCGGTGACGAGGGCGTCATGCGGGGGCGGGGGAGGCTCGACGGTGCCACCGGCGGTGAGGCGTTCGAGGATTTTCTGAAAGTCGCTCCAGGGGATCGACAGGGAGCTGTTCGGAAGATCCGGCGCGCCGGCTTCCTCGGCGTTCGAGGCCGCCGGCAGAAGCAGGGCGCAGATCAGCATCAGGGCAAACGTCGATCCCCGTCGCATGTCGAACTCCAAGGCGATGCTGTGGACGCAAACAAACGATAACGCGGGCACGGGCCGGTGTCGACCTCACACCGGTGATCGCCGCCGCGCGGCGCGCGAGCATGATTTCACGGGCCGGTCTTTTCCCTTTTCGACACATCGCCGGCCGGTCGGTTCCCGATCTCGCCGCGCCGATCCCGCTCGGCCGATGCCCAGCACTCGGCGCAGAGCCCGTACACGAAGACCTCGAAGCGTCTCGGCAGAAACCCTTCGGGCAGGAGATCGTCGACATCCCGTTCGCCGCCGCCGAGGTTGAAGACCTTTCGGCAAGACTCGCACACGAAGCGAAATGGGGATTCGTCTCGGACGATTTCGAACCGCGCGGGCTCGCCGGGAATCTCGACGCGGCGGATCGACCCGGCGGCAAGTTCGATCTTCAGGTTGCGATAGACGGTGGCGATGCCGATGCGCGGGCTGAACGCGCGCGCCGCGTGCAGGATCTGCTCGATCGTGAGCGGCGCCGGCGCACGGTCCAGCACCTCGCGCAGGGCTCGTCTCGGCTCGGTGTTCCGGGTCATGCGACTCCTCGATCGGTATCTTCCGGAAAGACCGGGGAATGTCCATCGGTTTCGCCGCAAACTTCGATTTGCCACGAGTCGCGGGGAACGGTAGAATTTCTCGGATGCTTTGGACGTTGCTGTGCGGGTTCGTGGCGTTTTCGTTCGTCGTGGGCGCGTGCGGCGATGGCCGCGACGATTCGGGCCGCGTCGGCGGGACGACGACCGACGACGACGATGACACCGTGGACGACGATACCGGCGACGACGACACGAGCGGCGTCACCCAGTGCTATGTGGATGCGGTGGTCGAGCAGGGCGACTGCGCAACGCGGCCTGCTTCACGCCGCTCGGTTCGTGCATCGGCACGTGCGCGGGGCGCTGACCCGACGCCCGTGATGCGATGAAGGCGTTCTGTCGGCTCGAATCCGCGAGGATTTCGAACCGAAGTTATTTTGCGAAAAGGTCCCTAAGGCCCTCAGTTTTCTGAGACCAATCCCTCAAAAAATTTTCGTTGCGCGCGCAATTCGGCTGTGATAGAGAGAAGCCACCCTAACCCCTAAGGAGGTTCGAAACCGATGAAGACCCAATTCCTGTGGCTCGTGACCGTCCTGTTCCTCATCACCGGCATGATGGCTGCCGGCTTCGTCGCGTGCGGCGATGACGACGACGACGACGACGACGACACCGCGGACGACGACAGCGGCGACGACGACGACGACGACGACAGCTCTGATGACGACGATGACTCGGCGGACGATGACGCGGCCGATGACGACGCCGGCGATGACGACAGCGGAAGCTACTGCGAAGAGGTTGTGGCTGCGGTCGTGGCGTATTGTCCCGATTTGGACGAAGCCGAACTCTACGCGACCGTTTGCGAAGAGAATGATGACGCTGACTGTCTCGCGATCTGCTACGACACGTACGACGATTGCGCCCTGATCGTCGATTGCTACAACAGCAACGAGTGCGCCGGTCTCTAATCCTTCCTGAAGGATCGTCCCAAAATCCCCGGGTCTTCGGTCCCGGGGATTTTTTTTATGCGTACGAAAAATTCATCGACTCGGGCGCGAAGATGTGAGAAAATTCACGCATATGTATGTCCCCATGTGGGAGCGTGGCCA